>NZ_FPLG01000018.1:0-3848 GCF_900120065.1 Moritella viscosa | reverse complement strand
ATTTGAGTTGACCATTACAAACTTCAATGAAGAGGTCTTTGAGTGCATAAGCAGGAAGATACCTGCTTATGCCTATTATGAATAGTTAAATTTATATAATGTTAGTTGCCGCCGTAGGCAGTTGAGTATTGCGACAAAGCCCTCCATAACTGAAAAGCCGTTATGGAGGGCTTTACCATTGAATGTGAATACTGCTTAAAAGATCATTTTGAAAACGCCAATTACACAGCATTATTCAAAGGGATTAGTTATTTAGAAGCCAAATTTTTATACTCAAATAAATTACCATTTATTGTTGAAGCAATTATTGAATCATTCAAAATTGTAAAGCTGATTTGTTCAATAACCTTTCTTTCTCCTTTGTACCCATCCACAAAGTTTTGATTGCAGATATCTTTTTTGTTATATTTTCTAATTTCTGATAAATTAGGTTTTATATATTGTTTGACTTTCCAGCTATTATCTTCTTTATCCATCTCATACGCAATAACTGCGCCTGTTGATATTTTGCTAATAGAACCATAACGGGGAGGACACTCTTCAATTTTAGTCAGTAAGCTCTCTAAGTTAAAGTCTTTTACTAATGTACTTGTAGGTGGTTCGTAATGATCATTACTAGCAGAAGCCAATAAGGTTGTTCCATCTTCGCTCAGCTCTATCTGTCGCGCGAACTGATAGCCAGGGTAAGTATTAAAGAAATTATTACTTATAGGGTTGGAGAGTGGATGTTTTTTATATATATTATCTTCCAATGTATAAATAGTAACGCTTTCATCATCACCCTCATAATTCGAGTAAGCAAATACAGTCCCATCACGATTAAAGGCAATATCATTCACGGACTCAACCTGAATTGTTTGTAATGGTTTACTTTTATTGGTTGGTGAGTCAATAAGATATAAATGAGTAGATAAATTTGACACTAACAGTTTATTACCATCACCATTTAGTTCAATATGAGACCCAAAATACGCATCTTCGCTGTTGCCATTAATTTCATTTGAAAACACCCAGGTATTGCTATTTAAGTTTTTTTCGTATAAAAAAACTCCACCATGTTTATCGTTACTTCTTTTATTTTGATCTGCACTTATTGCTAATATATTCCCATCATCACTAATAGAAATATCACTACCAAAGTTCCCGTTCCTCTTGATACTATTATTTGTTAATGTTTGTTCTAAATGAAAAGTGTTACCGTTATTTTTGTATATATGAACTGCGCCGGAATTTTCTATATAATTAGAATCTTCATACGGACTGCTAATAAATAAATAACTACCATCGTTATTTATGCTAATTTTTGTAGCAAAAACTCTGTCGTTTGAAGTAATTTGTTTAACCAAAGACCAACCATTTTTTTGTTTCTTAAATACATTTACGGTAACGCTATCACCTCTATCGGCAACAACCAGGATTTTACCATTTTTACTGGCATATAACTTCCGATTACCTATATAAAGTGGAGCATTAATTAACGTTTTTGTCATTTCTTTATCAAAAGAAATTGATGTAATCTCATCATCTGGATCAGATGTACCGCTATCATCTGGATCAGATGTACCGCTATCATCTGGATCAGATGTACCGCTATCATCTGGATTAATAATATTCGGTTTTCCCTTGTTTTCCTGTGAGGGCGTATCGCTGCTATTACAACCAACTAATGTAAATATGGAGAAAAGCGATAATATTACTATTTTTTTATAATACATTTAAAACCTTCATCGTGATAATTATAAGATAATGACAATCGTAATGATTATCACTTGGGTTTGCAAGTATTATTGCGTACAAAACTCATGGTATTTTAATTCGGCGACCCAGCTCTTAATTATTAGTTATGTTGATTCTACTCATTTACCAGTAAATGTTTGGTTTGTATTAACCCAAATTATTTATCCATATTTTATTTTTAACGGGGTTATCAAGAGTTAATAATGCTCCGTTATTGTGACGTTGCATTATCAACATCGTCAACTTTGCGACAGAACCTCAAGAAAGCCTCCCACTAGAAGGCCAAGTCTACTATTCAACTACAACGTAATGGTTTTTTTCAATTCAATAAAATCATCTTAATTTGAATTGACCCACAACTGATTTCAGTTGCTCATTATCGACGGATACATTAATCGATTCTTGCGCGGTAGATCGACCGTTTATAGCTAACTCTTGCGCCATTTCTCGGATTGCAGTCATGTTACGCGTCACCTCAAGAGACACACTGCTTTGCTCCTCCGCAGCGGTTGCAATTTGTGTTTTCAAATCATTAACTTGGGCAACAGAACTGGCGATATGATCCAAATCTGTAGCAACTGCATAAGTGCTTTCAGCTGCCTGCTGGCTCGTTGTTTGTGTCATATTCATCGCTAAAATAGCAGAATTTGAACCCGCAGTTAATGCATCCAGCGTCTCTTTAATTTCAGCCGCACTCACTTGTGTTCTAGCAGCTAGTGCACGAACCTCATCAGCAACCACAGCAAAACCACGACCTTGTTCACCCGCTCGCGCAGCTTCAATGGCCGCGTTAAGCGCCAGTAGATTTGTTTGTTCCGCAATCTCACCAATCACATTAAGTACTTTGGTGATGGCTTGAGTATCTTTCTCAATATCTTGGATACTTTTTGATGAACTTTCTACATTTTCAACCAGCTTAGATACGGTTGATGTTGTCGATGTGACCGTCACTTTCGACGTGCCTACCTGCTTATTCATTGCATCGGTAAATTGTGACGCTTCTTCCGCATTACTGGCAACATCATTTGCCGTTGCACTCATTTCTTCAACTGCTGCAGCGATTTGGTCCGTTTCAATTGAATGCGCTTCTAATACTTGATTATTGGTCATCGTTTGTTGCTCTAACTTACCAACACTTTCAGAAATATGTTGTGAAGAGTTATCGATCTCTAGCATCAAGGTTTGCAGATTCGCAATGAACGCATTAATACCTGCCGAAATATCCCCTAAATCATCGTTGCTTTCAATCGGTAAACAACGAGTTAAATCGCCATTACCTTTAGATAAATCCATGACCACTTCTTTCAACGACATAATCGGACGATAAACGATATTCATTATCGTCACAGTCAAGAATAAGCCGATTGCGATCATAATAATAGATACCACAATCGACGTTTCTAATGCCTCATCTACTTCTGCATAAGCAACTGATTTATAAACGCCAATAAATAAGTACCATTTTTTGCCATTAACAAGGGTTATTTCTTGGGTAAAGGCAAGTTTATCAACTCCACCTAACGTATAAGCCATGGTGTTAGCATGCTCACTTAACATACCGGTTTTCACATTACCCATACCGATGTCATTAAAATTAACACCCGTTCTTAATGCTGTTGAATTTGATGCTAATACATTACCGTCACTATCCATAATGGCGGTAACAGAACCAGGATAATTAACATTTTTAACGGTGTCTTCAAGGATGCTTAAATCAATATCACCCAGTAAAATACCATTACCTAGGTTACGAACCACTGAAATAACTGGCAGACCAGTGCCAGCATCGTTATAAACATCGGAAACATCGAACGTGGCCGTGTTTTTACCCATGCTATACCAAGGGCGTTGACGCGCATCATAACGCGCTATAATAGCAACGCCATTCACCCAACTTGGATCGACAGCAGTGGAATAAGTCACACCATCATCAAAAGCAAAAAATACACTACCAAAACCATTAGTTTCTTTTACTAGTCTTGCGATGGTGACGTAATCATCACCTAGGCTGTTCGACACTTATATTTTTGGGTAAGCACATTAAGTGCATTGGTTTTTGCTGTGAACCAATGCTCAATTTTATTGGCTTCGTAGCTTACGATTGAACTCGA
>NZ_FPLG01000008.1:0-88970 GCF_900120065.1 Moritella viscosa | reverse complement strand
GAGCATACTGAGCGGCTGTTGCCGTGTCAGTGAGGATGGATTATAGAGATCTGCGCTTTATTGGCAAGACTTTTTCTTCAAAAAAACTTAATAGCTCAAATAGTAATCAAACAGTGCAAATTTAATCGTTAACTATCGATTTAGCCGCAGATAATAGGTCTGTAAACACAGCATCTGCTGCTTCTGAACCTTTTTCACATAACACCTTACCCGTCGACACCAAATAATTGGCTTTAAGCTGTAATTTTTGACCTGCCTGAATATCGGATAATTTATCGCCCACTAAAAACGATTGCGAAAGATCAATATCAAGTTCTTTAACTGCACTATCTAACATCCCAGTATTTGGCTTACGGCATAAGCAATCTTGTTTAAAATCACCTAGTCCTTTTTCTGGGTGGTGGGGACAATAATAAATACCATCAAGGTCGACCCCTCGATCGGCAAGTGACCAGTCCATCCATTCTGTTAATGTCATAAATTCATCTTCAGTATAATAACCTCGTGCGATACCAGACTGATTCGTTATTACAACTAATAGATAACCATGCGTCTTCAATAGTTGCATTGCTTCAATGCTGCCTTCGATGAATTCAAAATCATCAATTTGTGAAACATAACCTTTATCTTTATTAATCACACCATCGCGATCTAAAAATACAGCTGCAGTTGCCACTATTTTCACCTTTATTTTTCTATGAGTTACAATCGACCATTATTCCATGCCACCGAAATTTCGCAATCGATACCTTTTTAATCTTTCATTCCCCCACCCCACTCATTTACCCATAATGACATAAATAAACGTTTAGACGTCTAGATGTAAAAAAGTCCATTGACTTTAATCAACTAACTATTTAGCATATGTATCCAGTTGTTACTCATAAATGAAGAATTAATATCTAACCTTATAGGTTAATTCTTACTTTTCGTTTTAGGCGTTGAAATGATTAAATTAACAAATATAAATAAAATATTTGAAACTACAGATAAACCTGTTTATGCCTTGAGAGACGTTAACTTAAACGTCGAAAAAGGTGAGATATTCGGTGTAATTGGTTCATCAGGTGCGGGGAAAAGTACCCTTATTCGTTGTGTAAACTTACTTGAAACTCCAACATCGGGATCAATTCAGCTTGATGGCATTGAACTAACGCAGCTAAATAAAGCAGAACTATGTACTGCACGACGCCAAATCGGCATGATATTTCAACATTTCAATTTATTATCGTCTCGTACTGTATTTGATAATGTAGCATTACCGCTGGAATTAGCAGGTATTGATAAAACCGAGATCAATAATAAAATTACCCCACTACTTGAGTTAGTTGGCTTATCAACAAAACATAAAGCTTACCCTTCGGAATTAAGTGGCGGTCAAAAACAGCGTGTAGCAATTGCACGAGCATTAGCTTCAGAACCTAAAGTACTACTGTGCGATGAAGCAACATCAGCACTTGATCCAAGTACAACAAAATCAATTTTAGCTTTATTAAAAGATATTAATGCACGACTAGGCCTGACGATTCTACTTATCACGCATGAAATGGAAGTAGTTAAAAATATCTGCCATAAAGTTGCGATCATTGATAAAGGCGAGTTGATTGAGAAAAATACGGTCGCGAAGTTCTTTGCTAATCCAGAAACAGAATTAGCACAAATATTTATTGAAGCAACGATAAACCTAGAAATCCCTGATGAGTATAAACAACGATTATCATTAAATAGAAAAGAAAATTCGATGCCATTAGTACGTCTTGGGTTCACTGGTAACAGTGTTGACTCGGCCGTTATTTCAGAAGTAAGTCGAACATTAAATGTTGATGTAAACATTTTAAGTGCCGATATTGAATTTGCCGGCGGCATCAAGTTCGGTTATATGCTTGCTGAGCTTATTGGTAATAAAGAAAACACCATTGCAGCCAAAGCATTTTTCCAACAACACGCAGTTAATGTAGAGGTTATCGGTTATGTCGACTGAACAAATGATTAATTTACTTTTTACCGCTACGGTTGAAACACTCGTGATGGTCGGAATTGCCGCAGCAATTGCATGTTTACTGGGTATGCCAACAGGGATCCTATTGCATGTAACAAAAACGAGCGGAATTTTAGAAAACAAAAAATTAAATAATGCATTAAGTGTGATTGTAAATATAGGTCGTTCAGTACCTTTCATTATTTTACTTGTTGCAATCATTCCGTTTACACGTCTGATTGTCGGTTCATCAATCGGCACTGGCGCAATGATCGTTCCACTAACCGTCGCTTCAATCCCTTTTATTGCTCGATTAATTGAAGGTGCATTATTAGATGTGCCAGCAGGACTAGTCGAAGCAGCGCAAACAATGGGCGCGACACCACTACAGATTATAATCAAAGTGTTAATCCCAGAAGCAATGCCAGGAATTATCAATAGCATCACAATCACATTAGTAACACTTGTAAACTACTCAGCAATGGCTGGTACTGTCGGCGGCGGCGGCCTAGGCGATGTTGGTATTCAGCATGGTTACATTGGCTTTAACCCTACTATTATTCTAATTACAGTAATCTTACTGGTAATCATCGTACAGATTATTCAATCAATCGGTGAACGCTTAATAAGTAAAGTCGACCACAGATAATAAATTTTAACCACTCAAGGAAATAATAATCATGGAATTTTCACTAAAGAAATTAGTATCAGTAACAGCAATTGCATCAAGTGTGTTATTAAGCGCATGTAGTGGTGACAAAGACTCAACAGTATTAAGAGTGGGGGCAATGGCGGGTCCTGAAGCAGAAGTAATTGAAATTGCTAAGACCATTGCTAAAGAGAAGTATAATCTAGACATTGAAATAGTAACATTTACGGATTATGTAACACCAAACCGAGCACTTGAAGAAGGCAGTATTGATGTAAATGCTTTCCAACATAAACCGTATCTAGATGCGCAAATCGAACAACGTGGTTATGATATTACAGCAGTAGCAAACACATTTGTTTATCCAATTGCGGCATACTCGACATCAATCAAGCGTGTTGACGAGCTCAAAGAAGGTAATAAAATTGCAGTACCAAATGATCCAACTAACCTAGGCCGTTCATTATTATTACTTGAGCAACAAGGTATCATCTCACTTAAATCTGGCGCTGGTATTAAAGCTACGGAATTAGATATTACTGCAAATCCATTTGGTGTTGAGATTATAAAATTAGAAGCAGCGCTATTAGCACGTAACTTACAAGACGTAACAATAGCGATTATCAACACAACATTTGCAACTAAGATTGGTTTATCACCAACTAAAGACGGCATCTTCGTTGAAAATAAAGAATCTCCATACGTAAATTTAATTGTTGCTCGTAACGACAATAAAGATTCAGAGAAAGTAAAACAATTCATCACTGCATTCCAAACTCAAGAAGTGTATGACGAAGCTAAAAAATTATTTAACAATTCAATCGTAAAGGGCTGGTAATCAGTAGCTACGCGCAAGACCAGTTCGATAACTGGTCTAAATAGTTATAATAAGGTGTGGTTGGTAACAAAATTTATTCTGTATTATTTTTGATATCAATCGCATTTTCTACCAAGCTTAGTGAATCGCTTATCATCAGAGATTCATTCAATGCCCAACTCTTTATTGAACAACGCATCTCTGTGGCCCTCTATAACCACAAGCATAATAATTTTTCTTTCTGTACCGGTAATGGCCTCCCTCTCTGGGGATACAGATGAACGCAACAAACTTTCGTCTTCCCCCCTAATCAACTTACCTAACAATGAAGTAAATTCATTTTCGATTAATTGGCAATGGACCGATAGCAAAGGAAAGAACTTAAAAATAAAATCATTTTTTGATACTGATATTGTTGAAACATCATTATTAGACAGTTATAAATTGTCCTTTTCATTGAGTTATCCAATCAAAGCGATTCATACCTACCTAACACCAAGACTCGAATTTGCTATCGACCGTATAAATTTTTACACGCCAGATGATCAAGATAAAATAAAAGACATACGATACGCATTTACTAATAAAGACGAAAGTAATGCCTCACAATTGTTTTGGCAGGCCTACAATCAATATCAAAACGATGCCTTTTATCACCTAAAAATAACCCCTTGCGTGCATCCAGATGATGAAGATTTACCTTGCGTTAGACCAAATTACTCTCAACTATTTTATGAGTATAGAGCATACCTAAAAGATATTGCGACACAGCTCGCTAAGCAACAGTCAATTGACTCAGCAGTCAAGAATGCACAAAATTGGGTTTATGCGATCCCAGACAGGAAAGAGCATAAGGACAGTTTCTTCTCTCCAATTAGTGTCTTAAAAACCAATGAAGCAGACAGTGATGAAAAAGCCCTATTATTAGCGACACTAATTAGTCAGCTAGCGCCTGAATATGAACTTTTTATGCTTTATCCATCTGACAGTATTGGCAGTGTGTCCCCCGTATGGTTAACAATTGATAGTAAGAGTGGCGTAAAAGGCCAGCAAATCATGATTAATAAAAATCAATATACTGTCATATCAGGATCAAAAGTGAAGTTAGATAAAATATTATCGTCTGACACAGAATTGATTAATGAATCATTATATTAACCACAAATTTGTATTTTAGTAATCAAAAATCCTTGAAAATAGAATAAGATATGAAAATAATATAACTCGATATGGCTGGTTAATTGACTACCGGCTTAAAACGTTCACATTAATTTCATATTTAAAAGGATAAAAATAATGAAAAAAATACTGACGGCTATTACGCTATCACTCGCCTCTTTTGTTGCTTTAAGCCATAATCTAACGTTAGGAGACAATGTTCCCCAAGTGACAATCAAAGATAAAGGTTACGTTGCTCTCGTCGAAGGTGAATTCGAATACCGCCAGTGGTCTACTGCCGAGTTACATAATAAGGTTATTTTAATTCAGCATATTGCAGGACGCACATCTGCTAAGGAATTAAATGAGCCAATGATTGATACATTGAAAAAATCTGATTTCCCATTCGAGAAATACAATACAGCTACGCTAGTTAATTTAGACGACGCGATTTGGGGAACCGGTGCGATAGTAGCGAGCCAATTGAGATCAAACAAAGAAGAATTTCCTGATGCAATCTTTGTTCTTGATGAAGACGGGGATATTCGTAATAAGTGGGGGCTAACTGAAAAAAGTTCAGCGATCATTTTATTAGATCAATCTGGTAAGGTCTTATATGTCAAAGACGGTGAAATGAATCCAACAGAGATCGATACTGTGATTGGTCTTATTAACGCCTATATATAATATTAATATCTAAATAACCTTCAAGATCTTAGATATACCATACTAAGGACGAGTAGAAATCGACTTTTTATTACCGTACTCGTCCAAATGACTTTAAGATATAAACCATCATAAAAATGTCCTCACTAGCCAGAAACTTTACATATCATGCAATACTTTCAGGCCTATATCAGGTATAAATAAAAGCTTATTACCCTTAATCTGAATACGCAGCTAGGTTTTACTATGTCTGGAAATGATACCAAAATAAATAAAGTTGAATCGAATATTTTAAACAGTATTCAACAATTAAGAAAAGTCTCTAAAGATAGAGGCATTGATGGTATGTTGACGGTAAACAAACACACCTCATTTGAACACAGAGCGATCCAACGTATTAATCAAGAACAAATAAAACAACAACAAAATTTAGAAAGCATTGTCGTTCGCGCCAATAATTTTTGTGACGATGTCACCAGCGAAGTTATTGACCCAGATTGGTTAAGTGCTTTTATGTCGATGGCAAAAGATATTTCAGGGCCGCATATGCAAACATTATGGGGTAAGATTTTTGCATTGGAATTAAGTCATTCCGGCAGTTTTTCGGTAAAATCACTGCGCACACTCAATCAAATGACCCAACGTGAAGCTCAAATGTTTCAGGTTGCCTGTAACTTAAGTTCTCAAGTAGGTTATGACACTAACCACAAAATTATCCTTAACTGCCAAAATAATAACAAAAGTTTCTTATTATTTAATAAACCGCAATTTAAATCGATAAATTTAGGCCGACACAAACTACCTTACAGTAGCTTTTTAACCTTATCTGAATTGGGATTAATTCATAACAATGAATTAGAAATGGTCAACCTCCCACGAGATAAAGACTTACCGATAAGCTACGGGGAAGAGAAATTAACGGTGAAAGTAAAAAGTCGTTCATCAAGAGTGAAGTATTATCGCTTTACGAATATTGGTGATGAACTGGCTAAACTCATTCCTCATGAGAAAAACCATGAATATTTTTCTGAACTAACCAGTCATTTACATAACGCATTTAATTTTTAAGTTTATACCCAAGTTACTTAAAAGTGCTATATCAGAGGCTAGTAAGGCAAAACGAATGAAGGTATCTTCGACGTTATGAACGTCTTGATTTAGAATAACTAAACCCTCGACTTCATGCCTTGAATACCCTCTTCTTTCACTTTGCTGATGGTGCATTTCGAAGTCGCTTGGGTATATATCATTTAGCGACAACAAAAAACGGGTTTAGCACTGACTCTTGGTGGTTATACAATAAAGGCGAACCATCAAGTTGCACGACTTTTGCACCAGCCGCACAAGCAACAGCATGCCCAGCACCAGTATCCCACCAACAAGTAGGGCCTAACCGTGGGTAACAATGTGCACTCCCTTCAGCAATCAAGCAGAACTTCAATGAGCTACCAACCGGTATAATATCTGTTTCTGTAAAACGCGATACATATAACGCCATTTCAGGACTAGCATGAGAACGGGAACCAACCACTTTGACAATTTCATCATTAGGAATTGGTAATGCAGCTAACTTAACGGTTTCACCGCCATGTAATAAAAAAGCTCCATCAGTATTCGTATAATAAAGCTTATCTAATACAGGCGCATAGACAACACCTAATATTGGTTGCTGATTGTGGATCAAGGCAATATTAACGGTAAATTCACCATTACGTTTAATAAACTCTTTGGTACCATCGAGCGGGTCAACAAGCCAAAATGTTTGCCATTGCTTTCGTTCATCCCAAGGAATACTTACGCCTTCTTCCGACAAAATAGGGATATTAGGCGTAATCGTGCGTAAACTGGCAACAATAATGTCATTGGCTGCAATATCGGCTTCTGTCACAGGTGAGTTATCATCTTTCGTATCAACCTTAAAATCGCGCTGATAAATAGTTAATATCTCTTGTCCCGCTGCAACCGCGATATCATTAACCTGACTCGCTAAATGATCGATTGATATATCCATTAGTCCGCTACTACTCCCTTACTGACAAACGATTGTTTATAAAAATTATTTATAAAAAGTTACTTAATATGACCTTGCTGTGAAAGATAAGCCATGATCTGTTGAATTGAGGTCGAAACAGGATTGTTCCCATTATCTAGATACAACTCAGGTTTATTTGGCGCTTCATAAACGGAATCAATACCGGTAAAATTCTTGATTTCACCTGCTCGCGCTTTCTTATAAAGTCCCTTAGGGTCACGCTTCTCACAAATAGCAAGATCCGCATCAACATGTATTTCGATAAACTCACTGTCACCTAACAATGAACGAACTAATTCACGCTCTTGACGGTGTGGAGAAATAAATGCAGTTAATACAATAACACCCGCATCAACCATTAACTTAGCCACTTCTCCCACTCTGCGAATATTTTCTTTACGATCATCATCACTAAAACCCAGGTCACCACATAAACCAAAACGCACATTATCGCCGTCTAACAAATACGTATGATAACCCGCTTTGTGTAATTCATTCTCTAATGCGCCCGCCACTGTCGACTTGCCAGAGCCACTTAAGCCCGTAAACCACAACACACAGGGTTGCTGTTGTTTATTCGCTGCTCTTGCTGCTTTATCTACAGTATGTTTATGCCACACGATATTTTCAGTTGCTGTTGTATCAGCATTACTTTCATTGGTAATTGTTGTCATTACATGCTCACAGATAAAATGGGAATACATATGGGATCATTACTAATACCACAGAGGAATAAGCAATCGATGTCGGAACACCGAGTTTAAGGTAGTCTGATAGCGCATAATTACCAGCACTATAAACCATCAGGTTAGTTTGATAACCGTAAGGCGAAATAAAGCTGGCACTGGCGCCAAAGATAACCGCCATAATGAAAGGTAACTCACTCACCCCATAACTTTGTGCCAAGCTAAATGCAATCGGGAATGCCAATGCAGCAGCAGCATTATTGGTGATTAGTTCACTTAATAATAATGTTGCAAAATAAGTTGCAATAAACGCGGCTAATACCCCCCAGCCATTAAAAGCTTGTATTAAAGAGCCCGCTAACAAGTCTGAAACACCACTGACCTGTAGCATGTTAGATAAGGCTAATGCACTACCAACGACGAGCCAAAGATCAATAGGTAAACGTCTGCGGATCTCTTGCAAAGATAAAGTACCACTCATGCAAAGCAGTAATACGAATATAACTAAGCCTTTTAATAGCGGTAATGTACCGGTTAGTGCTAAAGCAATTGTGCCAACAAATCCAGCTAATACGCCAATACTACGTTTATCACTTAAACGTGTTGCAACATCTAAACCACTGACTACGACAAAATCACGACTCAGATCTTTACTGTTTTTAAACTCGGCACCCGGTGCTAATAACAAGGTATCGCCAGCACGTAGGCGCACATTACCTAAGCCTCCACGTAAAGGACTATGTCCACGGCGAATAGCCACAACCACAGAATCAAAATGCTCTCTAAATTTACTTTCTTTTAAGGTTAAGCCGTTTAATTTTGAAGAGTGACTGACAATAACTTCAACGAGATGCTGGCCATTAAGTTCACCTTGGCCAAATAATTTCAATCCTTTAATATCTTGCAGTACACCGACCGAATCAACATCACCACAGAAGAGAAGCTGATCGTTTGCTCGCAATACTTCTTCTGGGCAGACAGGACAGATAACATCGCCATCCCGCTGTATTTCAGCAAGGTATAATTGTTTTAACGCACGTAAATTATTTTCAGTAATGGTTTTTCCAACCAATTCTGAATTGGCTTTTACATGTGCTTCTAAAAAATAGACTAATTCTTCATTTTCATCTTGGGTATGGTCGGGTAATCGATGGCTCATGGTAATAAGTACTATCATGCCAGCAACGAAACCTGCTAAACCGATAATAGAAAATTCAAAAAAACCCAACGAGGGAAGCCCCGCATCAACTACAAAACTATTCACAATCAGATTGGTCGATGTGCCAATTAGCGTCAGCGTGCCACCAAAGATCGCAGCATAAGAAAGTGGAATAAGTAATTTAGTGGGCGCATGGGTATTGTTACGCTTCACAGCACCAATTAACGACGCAACAACAGCTGTATTATTGGTAAAAGAAGAGAGTAAAGCGGTAGAAATACCGAGTTTAGCCACCACCACCGTAAAACGCCCCGTTGATAACTGCCGTCCTATCCAGCTAATTAGACGCGTTTTTTCAATGGTTATCGAAATAAGTAATAATAAAATTAATGTGATAAGAGAAGGATTGGTAAATCCAGCCATAACTTGTGGCATTTCAATAAAACCAGACAAGTAAGCTAGGATGACCATCCCACCAAATAAACTCGATGGTCGAAACTTACCAGAGATTAGTAAACCAATGAAGATCACTAGTGAGACTAAAATGCTTCCCTGTATCACATTCATAACAACATCCTACAGCTTGCTAATGTCGATAGCTTGCCATTTCGGAAAGTGCTTACGCACTAATGCATTCAACTCAACTTCAAAGTCACTAAACTCATGCGAGTTAGTACTTACCGTTGCATCAAGTACTTGCTCAATCATACCAGCGCCAACTGTCACATTAGTCAAACGGTCAATCACAATAAAGCTGCCAGTATCGGCTACATTTTTATAGTTATCTGTCGGTACCGATTCCGTCAGTGTTAATTCACATAAACCGATTTCATTCAGTTCTAATGTGCTTGCCGCAGATTCAACCATGGTATTCACATCGATCTTATTACGGATCAAATTGAACTGGCCAGTGGTTTTTTTACTTGCTAGTTTAATATCATATTGACGACCAATTTGTAATTCTTGGTCTGACATCCACACAATATTTGCTAATAACGAATCTGATAATTTAGGTTGGTCAGTAACAGCAACAATAACATCACCACGACTCACATCGATTTCGTCAGTAAGTGTTAATGTAATCGCTTGATCTTGATGTGCAGAGGCTAGCTCACCATCAAAAGTAACTATCGATTTGACCGTACTTGATTTACCAGATGGCAGCGCAACCACTTCATCACCAACACTTATTTGACCGGCTGCGATAGTACCAGCAAAACCGCGAAAATCGAGATTAGGACGATTAACATATTGCACAGGTAAACGGAATGGTTTATCAAGCGCTTCATCGGATGTATCTACCGCTTCTAAACATTCTAATAATGTACGGCCTTTAAACCAAGGTGTCTGCGTAGAACGATCAACAACGTTATCACCGAGTAATGCTGATAATGGCGTGAACTCGATAGTAATGTCGTTAAGCTTTTCAGTAAATCCTAAATATTCTGCTTTGATTTCTTCAAAGCGCTGCTCAGAGAAATCAACAAGGTCCATTTTATTAACTGCTACAACAAAATGTTTAATACCCAATAATGACGCAATATACGAATGACGTTTAGTTTGTGTTAATACCCCTTTACGCGCATCAATTAAGATCACCGCAAGATCACACGTTGAAGCACCGGTTGCCATATTACGCGTGTATTCTTCATGCCCTGGTGTATCAGCAATAATAAATTTACGTGTTGATGTCGAGAAATAACGATATGCCACATCAATGGTAATACCCTGCTCACGTTCGGCAGCAAGGCCATCAACTAATAAGGCTAAATCAATCGCTTCACCTGTTGTACCAGACTTTTGGCTATCAACATGCAACGCCGCTAATTGATCTTCATAGATCTGGTGCGAGTCATGTAATAAACGACCAATAAGGCTACTCTTACCATCATCAACACTGCCGCAGGTCAAAAAGCGTAATAGGCTTTTATGCTGCTGTTGATGTAAGTAGGTTTCAATGTCTGTTTGTGCTAATTCATTTACTATTTGAGTGTTCATCTACCTGCTCCTACCTAGAAATAACCTTGACGTTTCTTCTGTTCCATTGAAGCAGAAGAATCATGGTCAATCATACGTCCTTGTCGTTCACTGCTTGTCGCCAGTAACATTTCTTCAATAATTTCAGGCAATGTTAATGCTTCAGACTCCACGGCACCTGTTAATGGGTAACAACCAAGAGTTCTAAAGCGCACCATTTTCTCTTCTATTTTCTCACCTGCTTGTAACTTCATGCGATCATCATCAACCATGATCAACGCACCGTCTCGTTCAACAACAGGACGTTTAGCAGCAAGGTAAAGTGGCACAATCTCAATTTGTTCTTGGTAGATATATTGCCAAATATCCAGTTCGGTCCAGTTCGATAATGGGAAAACACGTATGCTTTCACCTTTGTTCACTTGACCGTTGTAAGTGCGCCACAACTCTGGACGTTGGTTTTTCGGGTCCCAACGATGGTTCTTATCACGGAATGAATAGACACGTTCTTTAGCACGCGATTTTTCTTCATCACGTCGTGCGCCACCAAATGCCGCATCAAAACCATATTTGTCCAGTGCCTGTTTAAGACCTTGTGTTTTCATAATATCGGTATGTTTCGAGCTGCCATGATCAAATGGACTACAGCCCATTGCGATCCCTTCTGGGTTTTGGTGTACTAACAGATCAAAACCGTATTTCTCAACCGTCTTGTCACGAAATTCAATCATTTCGCGAAACTTCCAGTTAGTATCAACATGCAACAATGGAAATGGGATCTTACCTGGGTAAAAAGCCTTACGAGCCAGGTGCAGCATCACTGACGAGTCTTTACCGATTGAATACATCATTACCGGATTATCAAACTCTGCCGCAACTTCCCTGATTATGTGGATACTTTCAGCTTCCAGCTGTTTAAGGTGGGTCAACCTCTGTTGATTCATCTTCTACTCCATCAGACCAAATTGGATAATTTCATATCGTTTGAATCAATATAGCGCCTTTACTTATAACCGCCAAAGAACATAAACTGATTCTTAATAACTTTTAGGAATATAGGAATAGAAGAATGGGTTGATAGATTCCTTTAAATTAAGCTATTGCGAAAGTGAGCCACTCTTGTAGTTCCCTTAGTTCAATAACGTTTTCAGGGAACTGTACAGTAATTTCATCGATACAATTAGCGACTGAATTTGGTGTATATGCGAGGCCTGTTAATTGCCTTGATAAGGCTTCCAATGGTGTAGGGTCTAAACTGTCGGTAAATATTTGAGTATCCCAGATGTGCGTTTTTCTTACATCAAAGTGGATTTCAACCCCCCCCCATGTAAAACGTTCATCCAAAGAGTGAGTAAAATTGGATGTGCTTCCAAAATTCCAATCCCAGCTTCTTTGCTGGCTATATTTTTCTTTGAATCCTGGTAAATCGGGAATGATATCAGGTGAAATATATTCGATTGCTACAGTATCTCTAAAATATGCATAAAATTCCTGAGTGATAGCTTCACATACCATATTATGATTAATACTTGGATTAATATCGCAAAGGTTGACTACCCGAGATCTAACCGAAGTAATACCTTTGGCTTTTAATTTTTTAGGATCGGGACACAGGTAATTTTCCAATCGAGTCAGATTAGCATTAAGTAATAGTGTTCCGTGGTGAAAACCACGATCTAATGTTTCACGATATGCAGAACCAGAAAACTTACGATCACCATCAGATACAGCAACAACCAAGTCATTGCGGCCAGTTGCCTTACCGTTGATACCCAATTTTTTGAGTGCATTCAGTACAATTTTGGTTGATACCGCCTTATTATACTCCGGCTTACCAGCCATAAAGGTAAAGTTAGTATTACCTAAATCATGAAAAACGGCACCTCCTCCACTTTGGCGACGAGCCAGCTTTATACTATCTTGCTCCATCTTTCGCGTATTGCATTCCTTCCATGGATTCTGAGCGCGGCCAATGACAATCGTATCAGCATTACGCCATAAGAATAATATGCGCTGATTTGCGGACATAGAGCGGAAGATAGTCTCTTCAACAGCCAGATTAAACCACGGGCAGGTAGACGTAGAAAACAGGACACGAATTTTTGGCATAAATATTATCCGATTAATTGAAATGATATGCGGAACTATAACACGCACACCAAATGCAAATGAGAATTACTATTGATTAATAGGTTGGGATATGGTATCTTAAATGTAACTTTGTTATTCAGGTCAGTAAAAAAGATTTATTCATCTTAATATACCAGTGTATTACTGGGGAGGTTTACAATGGGCCATCAACGAATTCCTGCTAATTGGACTGTACAGCGTTCAACTCCGTTTTTTACAAAAGAGAACGTACCTTCAGCACTACTCTCGCATCACAATACTGCTGAGGGAGTATTTGGTCAGCTATGTGTAATGGAAGGAACGGTAACCTATTATGGCTTTGCCAATGAATATTCCAACGAGCCAGAGATTAAAGTTGTTGTCAATGCAGGTCAATTTGCTACCAGCCCGCCTGAATATTGGCATCGTATCGAAATCACAGATGATGCGCAATTCAATATTAATTTTTGGTCTGAGGCCAACAAGAAAGATCAGCCACTATTTAGCGCAAGAAAATAAGTTTATTATTTAAAATAAATATACGTTTAAAACAGCAAGTTATATTGCTCGCTATCATTATCACCAGCAAGACCAACATATAAACCAATTAAACGAATGCTACGTTGTTCTTGCTTTCTCAGTGCTTGTGAAAACAAGTCAGTAAATAGGTGTTCATCAAGCGTGGTAATACTTTGCTCTGCACTGGTCAGAGTAAAATCATTAAACTTAAGCTTAACCCCTTGCTTAGTGATCCGCATGTCAGGAGAAGCTTTTTCTAGGCGTTGCAGCAAGGTTTGATATAGTTGAGGAAATAACACCATGCACTGTTCTAGCGTGACAATATCTTCAGGTAAAGTTATCTCAACGCCCACTGATTTACGATGTCGTTCATTGCAAACAGGGCGATTATCAATCCCCTGACAGCGTTCTAATAAACTATGACCTAACTTGCCAAAGCTATCAATAATATCCTCTGGTGGAAACTTAAGAACATCAGAACACGTATACAAACCGACGCGATTGAGCTTTTGCCAAGTGACTTTACCCACGCCAGGGATCTTATTTAGAGATAGGTCTGCCACAAAGGATTTTACTTGCGATGGCGAGATCACGAACAGTCCGTTAGGTTTATTGATATCTGATGCTACTTTTGCCAGAAATTTAACTGGTGCCACCCCAGCGGACGCAGTAAGCGCCAACTCACTTTCGATAGTTTGACGAATGTCTTCGGCAATTAACGTCGCACTGCCAGAAAATAATTTGCAATTAGAGACATCTAAATAGGCTTCATCTAGCGATAAAGGTTCGATCAAATCTGTATAGCGAGAAAATATTTCATGGAGCTGGGCTGAGACTTCTTTATATACCTGCATACGTGACGGTACTAATGTTAGATCGGGACAGAGCTGCATTGCTTTATAAGAAGACATCGCAGAGCGCACCCCATATTGGCGGGCGATATAATTACACGTTGCTATCACGCCACGACGATCACTCATACCACCAATCGCAATAGGAATATCTTTGTAAGCTGGATTATCACGTATTTCTACATTGGCGAAATATGCGTCCATATCTATATGAATTATTTTTTTCATGACCTTAACTAAATGTTAATCAGCATAAATATCACTGTATAAAAGACCAGTTAATTATAAATAAAATTAGGGCTGAGAACAAATAATTAAATCAGAAATAGCAGGTGATTAAGATGAAATAATTACATCAAATAATTGCGTCTTTAGGAGGGTATTAAACAAGAAAAGTAATGTTGATGCTTTAGAGATTTGAATCAAATGATTAGAAGAAAAAGCTATAAAGTACATATTGCACTTTATAGCTAGGTGCTTGGCATAAACTAGATGATACGATTTTCGTTTAACATCATTTGTTTAGCTTCTTCTTTTGCCATTTTAGCTTTACGCTTATCACATGGATCGGGGCAATCACACGCCTTCTCCATACCTAAGTTACTAATACCGCCACAGCTACCTGTGATCGATTTCTTTTGCACGATATAGCCAATCGACATACCAGCAATAACTAACGCAAACATAATAAATGTCGCAGCAAAATAAGCCATATTAGCCTCTACTTTAAATAAGGTTCGAACTGTTTGGTATACACTTCATTATAACCTGAATCTGACTTTGAGATCATCAATACAGCTAAACCTTGCTGTTTCGCAAACTCAAGACCATCTTTCTCACCCATCACCATTAACGCTGTGGCGAAGGCATCAGCTGTCATTGATGAAGTATGGATAACAGTCACAGAAACCAGCTTATGTTTAATTGGTTTACCGCTTGCAGGATCAATAGTGTGCGCAAAACGCTCACCATCAAGCTCGTAATAATTACGGTAATCACCCGATGTTGCAATTGCATTGTTCCCAACCGCAATCACTTCTTGCACACTTTGATTATCCGCTGTCGGCTTCTCAATCGCAACTTGCCAATCAATACCACGTGCATTAACACCATTAATACGCAGTTCACCGCCCACTTCAACTAAGTAGTTTTCAATCCCTAGTGAAGCAAAGTAATCCGCGATAACATCAACGCCATAACCCTTAGCAATCGAAGACAAATCAACATATAAGCCATCAATATCTTTGCTTAATGTGGTTTCTGTAGCAGATAAGTGCTCAATACCAATACGTTGTTTGACATCATTCAACTCTTGCTCTGATGGTATTTTTTCCGGTTTATTATCCGGCCCAAATCC
This sequence comes from Moritella viscosa, assembly GCF_900120065.1. NCBI lineage: Bacteria > Pseudomonadati > Pseudomonadota > Gammaproteobacteria > Alteromonadales > Moritellaceae > Moritella > Moritella viscosa. The sequence continues at coordinate 73,012 of NZ_FPLG01000008.1, read as the reverse complement.
CCACAGATTAACTAACGGACCAACAGTTACATCTAGTGCCCCATTAGTCAGAACATTTAAACGAAGAGCTTCTAGCACAACTATTGCCGTATCACGTGATACTTCAAAACCAGTAACCGCTACGCTTTGATTAAAGCGTGACAACTCTGAATTAGGACGATAAGTCGACATCTGATCGTTAACTAATTCTAAACGTTTATCAATCTCGACTTGAATATCTTGCTTATCTTGTTCAGACAGTGGGAAACCCACGACTTTCATGTGATAAGTTGTACCCATAGTAGGACCAGAAAAAAGTACTTCTTCTGTACTTTTTTGTTCACTACAACCAAGAATGAAAATGGCTAGCCCCATCAGAACTAGCCATCGATACATCGATTTGAATTGAATCAAAAACTATTAACCAAAATCATCAAGTAAGATGTTTTCATCTTCAACACCAAGATCTTTCAGCATACCGATAACAGCAGCATTCATCATTGGTGGACCACACATGTAGTACTCACAATCTTCTGGTGCTTCGTGATCTGCGAGATAATTCTCAAGGATCACGTTATGGATGAAGCCAGTGTAACCTTCCCAGTTATCTTCTGGTTGTGGATCACTTAATGCGACATGCCATTCAAAGTTTTCGTTTTCTTTAGCAAGCATATCGAAATCTTCAACATAGAACATTTCACGCTTAGAACGCGCACCATACCAGAATGAAACTTTACGATCTGTATTCAGACGGTTAAGTTGATCAAAGATGTGTGAACGCATAGGCGCCATACCAGCACCACCACCAACAAATACCATTTCATTGTCAGTTTCTTTTGCAAAGAACTCACCAAATGGACCTGAGATAGTGACTTTGTCGCCTTCTTTTAGGCTCCAAATGTATGATGACATTTTACCTGCTGGTAAAGAAAGATTACGTGGCGGTGGCGTAGCGATACGCACGTTCAACATAATGATACCCGCTTCATCTGGGCAGTTAGCCATAGAATAAGCACGGATCGTTTCTTCATCAACTTTAGACTCGATGTCAAAGAAGCCAAAGTGCTTCCAGTCACCACGATATTCTTCAGGAATATCATAATCTGAATATTTAACATGGTGAGCAGGCGCTTCAATTTGGATATAACCACCGGCACGGAAAGGAACCACTTCGCCGTTTGGAATAGCCATTTTAAGCTCTTTAATGAATGTTGCTTTGTTATCGTTAGAAATAACTTCACATTCCCATTTCTTCACACCAAAAATTTCTTCAGGTAGTTCGATGTCCATGTCAACTTTTACGCTAACTTGACATGCTAAACGGTCGCCTTCACGAGCTTCACCTTTAGAGATATGATCAAGTTCAGTTGGAAGAATATCACCACCACCTGATTTAACTTTCACACGACATTGACCACATGTGCCACCACCGCCACAAGCTGATGATACAAAAATACCACTACCTGCAAGTGCTCCGAGTAATTTTCCACCCGCTCCAGCTACCACTGATTTTTCAGCGTCGCCGTTAATACTAATTGTAATATCACCTTCACTTACCAATTTAGACTTAGCAAACAGAATAACTGTTACTAGTGCTAAAACGATAATAGTGAACATGACTACGCCGAGAATGATTTCCATCGACTTATCCTTTGCTCTTGAAACATGCTGACCGAAGCCAGCTGTTTATTATAACTGAATACCAGAAAATGACATGAAACCTAGCGCCATAAGACCCGCTGTAATAAAGGTAATACCTAAACCACGTAGCCCATCTGGCACATCTGAATATTTCATTTTCTCACGAATACCGGCCATCGCAACGATAGCTAACATCCAACCTAGACCACTACCAAAACCATATACTACTGATTCTGTAAAGTTGTAGTCACGTTGTACCATGAAAGATACACCACCGAAAATTGCACAGTTTACTGTGATCAACGGTAGGAAAATACCCAGTGCGTTATATAGAGCTGGTAAGAACTTGTCTAACACCATCTCTAAGATTTGTACTAGCGCAGCAATAACACCAATGAACGTAATGAAACCTAAGAAGCTTAAATCAGCTTCTGGGAAACCAGCCCATGCAAGTGCACCTGGTGCAAGTACGCCACTATAGATAACTTGGTTAACAGGGATTGAAATGGTAAGTACAGCTGTTACTGCAACACCAAGACCGATCGCTGTTGTCACTTTCTTAGATACCGCAAGGAATGTACACATGCCTAAGAAGAATGATAATGCTAAGTTTTCAATGAAAATAGCACGTACGAATAAACTAATATAATGTTCCATCGTTTACCCCTTTGGCTCAACTTGCTCTGGTTTCCACGTACGTAGAGCCCAAATCAATAAACCAATGATGAAGAATGCACTTGGCGGAAGTAGTAATAGACCATTTGATTGGTACCAACCACCGTTTTGGATTAGTGGTAAGATTTCAATACCAAACCAAGTGCCTGAACCAAAGATTTCACGTACTGTCGCAACAGCAAGTAAGATTGCACCGTAACCTAAACCGTTACCGATACCGTCTAAGAAACTTGGAATTGGCTTGCTCTTCATTGCGTATGCTTCAGCACGACCCATTACAATACAGTTTGTAATGATCAGACCAACGAATACCGAAAGCTCTTTTGATAACTGGAACGCTACCGCTTTAAGTACCTGGTCAACAACGATTACAAGTGATGCAATGATAGCCATTTGCACAATAATACGCACACTGTTAGGAATAACATTACGTACTAATGAGATAAAGAAACTTGAGAAGGCAGTTACTAGCATTACCGCGATTGTCATTACAAACGCTGTTTCCATCTTAGTTGTTACAGCCAGAGCAGAACAAACACCTAGGATTTGTAATGCAATAGGGTTGTTAGTAACAATAGGGGAAGTAACTACTTCTCTTAAGTCAGACTTAGCCATTGTTTAAGCCTCCGTTTTGCAATTTCTTCAAGAAAGGACCAAAACCGCTGTCACCAATCCAGAACTGGAATGTATTTTCAACACCTTGGCTAGTTAGCGTCGCGCCAGATAGACCATCAATACCTGAAGGAGTCTTATCTTGACCGCCACCTTTCACGATACGGATTGCAACATCACCATTCGCATCGAATAGTTGTTTGCCTTTCCATTTAGCTGTCCACAGTGGGTTTAACACTTCACCACCTAGACCCGGAGTTTCACCTTGGTCATAGTACTGAATGCGTTTCACTGTTTTGCCATCTTTGTCGATTGCAACGAATGCATACATCGTTGACCATAGGCCACGACCGTATACAGGCAGAACGTAAGATTCAACGTTACCTTGTGCATCTTTTACAAGATAAACATCAGCAACATTTGAACGACGTTTGATACCAGCAACATCTTTACCTGTTAGGTCGGTACTTTTCGTTAGATCTTTTACGTTTTTAAGTTGATCAAATGTCGCTGCATTTTCTTCAACATACTCACCCGTACTTAAATCAACAAATTTAGCTTCAACAAATTTAGCGTAAATTTCGCCAACGTTCGCATTTGCTTCTAACTTGCCAGCAACAGAAAGTAGGTTAGTTTGCTTATCCAATGCTTTGTTAGCATTTTGAGCATCACGTAAGCCTACAGCTGCACCAGATACGATGATTGAACATACTAAACACAGCGCCGCAACGACGGTGATAGTTTTCAGTGGAGTTTCTTTACTAGCCATTGCGTGCAAGTCTCCGTTTAATGTTAGCTTGAACAACAAAGTGATCAAATAGAGGTGCGAATAAGTTAGCAAATAAGATTGCTAGCATCATACCTTCTGGGAATGCAGGATTAACTACACGAATCAGTACAACCATTAAGCCGATAAGGATACCGTAAGCCCATTTACCGTTATCAGTAAATGATGCTGATACAGGATCAGTCGCCATGAACATCATACCGAATGCGAAACCACCCAGTACTAAATGCCAGTAGAATGGTACTTCGAACATTGGATTAGTGTCAGAACCAATCATGTTGAATAGTAAGCTTGTCGCTACCATACCAATCATTACACCAGCAACAATTCTCCACGATGCGATACGAGCAAACAATAAAACACCGCCGCCTAATAGGATTAGTAATGTAGATACTTCACCCGTAGAACCTTGCATGTTACCAATGAATGCATCCGCCCAAGTTAGTGAACTTGTTAGACCGTCAAGACCGCCAGCAGCTGCAGAGCTTAGCGCTGTAGCACCAGAGAAACCATCAACAGCAGTCCAAACAGCATCACCTGAAATGTCAGATGGGTATGCGAAGAATAAGAACGCACGACCTGCTAATGCAGGATTTAAGAAGTTCTTACCTGTACCACCGAATACTTCTTTCGCGATTACAACACCGAAAGTAATACCGATAGCCGCTTGCCATAATGGAATGTTAGCAGGCAGGATAAGTGCAAATAGAATAGATGTTACGAAGAAACCTTCATTTACTTCATGCTTACGCACTGCTGCAAATAAAACTTCCCAGAAACCGCCCACTATAAACACTGTCGCGTAAATAGGGAGGAAATATACTGCACCGTACACCATGTTTGCAAAGATGCCAGCACCCTCACCCATAGTAACGCCAAGCGCACTAAGTAGTGCAACGTGCCAATCGTCAAATGCAATACCAGCACCTGTTGCGATAGCCGTATTTGCTTGAGCACCAATGTTATACATACCCCAGAAAATCATTGGGAAAGTACACATCCACACCATAATCATGATACGTTTTAAATCAATGTTATCACGTACGTGTGTTTTACCTTTTGTCACAAAACCAGGTGTAAATAGGCCTGTTGCAATTGCTTCATACAGGGCAAACCACTTCTCGTGTTTACCACCTGGTTCGAAGTGATGTTCAATCTCTTCGATATAATTCTTAAGACCCATGCTTAACCTTCCTTCTCAATTGTCGTTAGACAATTACGTAGAATTGGACCAAAGTCGTACTTACCAGGGCAAGAGAAAGTACATAACGCTAAATCTTCTTCGTCTAATTCAAGACAACCTAACGTAACCGCTTCATCAGTATCACCTGTTACTAGTGAACGCAGTAACATCGTTGGTAAGATATCTAATGGCATAACACGCTCATAGTTACCAATTGGCATCATTGCACGATCACTACCGCCAGTGGTTGTAGTAAAGTTGAATTGACGTGCACGATTGAATGCAGAAGTAAATACGTTAGCGACAGAGAATTTGTCACTACCAGGTTTCATGTACCCGATGAACTCTTTCTCACGGCCTTCAGCTAATACACTGATTTGGCTGTGGTAGCGGCCAAGATAAGCATGTACACCTTCAGACTTAACACCAGATAATACAGAACCAGAAATAACGCGGTTTTCACCAGCATTAAGTTCACTTGCAGTTAATTCTGTAATTGATGCGCCTAAACGAGTGGTAATCAAACGTGGTTTTTTCACAGCAGGGCCTGCGAGTGAAATAACACGATCTGTATGTAATTCACCAGTAGTGAATAATTTACCAAAAGCGATAACATCTTGATAGCCAATAGACCAAACAGTACGGTTTGTACCAGCTGATTCTAATAAATGGATATGTGTACCAGCAAGACCAGCAGGATGAGGACCAGCAAATGCTTGCTCTTCAACATTTGATGCTGCTGATTTAGGTAATGTACCTTCCGCTTTACAAACGTAAACTTTACCGCTTGTTAAAAGTGAAATAACATTTAAACCATCAACAAATGCATCGCTGTTTTGATTGATAATTAATGCAGCATCTGCAGCTAATGGATTAGTATCCATAGCTGTAACGAAAATTGCTGATGCATTACTATCAATTGCAGGAACACGGCTAAATGGACGAGTGCGTAATGCAGTCCATAAACCTGAGTCTACAAGATTGTTAACCACTACATCGCGGTCAAGATTAGCAATCTCAGTTGATTTGAACTGAGCGAATTTCTCACTCTCATCACCGTCAACGTCAATCACTACCGATTGTAAGACCCGCTTAGCGCCACGGTTAACTTCAGCAATTGTTCCTGCAGCGAAGGCTGTATATTTTACGCCAGGTGTCTTTTTGTCTTCAAAAAGAACCTGACCTTTCTTAACACGATCACCAACTTTAATACTCATTGTTGGGCGCATTCCAATATACTCTTCACCTAGAACAGCAACTCGTTTGATAGCTGGGCCATCATGAATCACTTGCTCAGGTTTACCTGCGATAGGTAGATCCAGTCCTTTTTTTATCGTAATCATACTCACATGCACTACTTTTTTTAGGAAGATAAAGAACACTTTTATCAACAAAAAACGGCACGCCTAAAACAACCCACAAGTAGGTACTCATAAGGCGGTACATCTTAGTTAACAAAAAATTTTGGCTTATTCTAGCACTAATTTAATATTATTGCTCGCACTTCATCATGTAACGAGTACTTATAAAGCAAATTTATTAAAACGTAAAAAAATCATAAATAAACAATTAAAAACAAAAGCTTAAGATGTATGAAAATATATAAATCAGTTAATAAAGTAAAAAAAAATATTTTATTAAACTCATTTTAATCATATTTAATGATAGATCGATTAATTGAAAAAACAGCCTCGAGAATTAACATTAACTCACAGTCTGTAACATATAATTAATCATTTATTTAAATTTACGTATAATTAACCTAAACAATCTGGAGACTCAGGAATTTTTTGATCTTGATCATTTTTTTTAGCCCATTGTTCAGGGGTATAAGCATGAATTGATAATGCGTGAATACCTGCTTCAAATTGAGTCACCAACGCAGTGTTAACCATGCGATGACGCGCAATCAACATTTTCCCTTCAAATTCCGTCGCAACGATCACTACCGAAAAATGGATTTCGGTACCCGGTGGCACATTGTGTTTATGACTATCGCAAGCCACATCTAAATGCTGAATATCAAAGCTCGCCAATAACTGCTGTTTAATATCGTTACCTAATGACATTTAAAAACCTCTTCTTTATATATTTAGTAAAATAACAGTGTAAAATACACGATCAACCTTAACTGGATCATATTATGAACACTGAACTATCTCTTGAAAGTATCGAATTATCTTTGTACCGCTACCCTAAACGTAGCGTTGAGCAACTGCAAGCTTGGGACTCTGCTGATGAGTATATTCTTAATACTGTTGCAGATTTAACGCTCGCTGAACAATCTTCAATACTTATCTTCAATGATAGTTTTGGTGCATTAACCTGTGCGAATAATCAACATAATGTCACGACAGTAAGTGATTCGTGGATCAGCCATGCGGCAATCGCGCAAAATCTAGATGAAAATGAGTTAAGCACAGAACAAATAAAAGTCCAAGACTGTCTTGCTGCGTTACCGAAAAATATTGATTTAGTATTAATTAAGATCCCACGCACATTATCTTTATTAGAGCATCAACTTGCAATGCTTAGCCATGTTGTTACCTCTAACACAAAGATCATTGCGGGTGCAAAAGCAAAAGATATTCATAATTCGACCTTAGCGTTATTTGAAAAGTACCTCGGCGAAACTAAAACATCATTAGCGAAGAAAAAATCACGTTTGATTTTCTCGACTATCACAGAAACGAAAGCATTAGAAATCCCAGCGCCAGTGACTTGGGATGTAACGAAAACAAATATCTCGCTATCTAATCATGCCAATGTGTTTTCACGTAACAATTTAGACATTGGTGGCAACTTCTTTATGCAGCATTTACCAAAAGGTGAATACCAGCATATTATCGATCTTGGCTGTGGTAACGGTATTATCGGTATTACTGCGGCACGCTTAAACCCACAAGCTAAAATCACCTTTGTGGATGAGTCATTTATGGCCATTTCATCAGCGAAAGAAAATGCAGCGGCTAATATCGCCAGTCACGAGCCTGACGTTGAATTTTTAGTGAATAACTGCCTTTACGATTACGAACCACACAGTGTTGACCTTGTACTATGCAACCCTCCATTCCACCAAGAAAAAGCCATTACCGATCATATTGCATGGCAAATGTTCAAAGATGCTCACCGTGCATTAGCTTGGGGTGGCGCACTTTATATTGTTGGTAATCGTCATCTTGATTACCATATCAAACTTGACCGCCTATTCGATAATCATGAAATTGTCGCATCAAATGCCAAGTTCGTTATTATTAAGGCGCAAAAATAATATGCTAAAGAAACTACTCTTAAATATCAGTCTATTACTACTAACCGCCTGTGCGAGTGCCCCTCAGCAAGTTAATATTACGGCTGAGCCAGCACCATTAACAACGCAATATCCAGGTACTTTGGTTTCGCTAACAAGTAAAGACATCCGTGATGCGAATTACTTAATTGCTATCCATAAAGTCGGAGAACCAGCACAATTACTTAATAACCAAAATTCACTGGTTAACCTTATAACGGCGAAACTACAACTGGGGTGGGAGCAACAGGGCCTAGTGTTCTCACCACAAGCTGACATCGCGATTAATCTTGAACTGCAAACCGCAAGAATTGATGTTCAGCAAGATAGCTTTGAGCATCAAGCTGAATCAAGTCTAATGCTGATCGTATCAATTGATAATGAAGGTCAAACACTAACGAAGCAATTTCGCAGTGCATCAACCTTAACAGGCGCATTTAGCCCGTCAATGAATGACTTAGAAACGAAGTTTTCTCAGCAATTATCGTCGCTATTGAACGATGTGTTTAATGATCAACAAATCAGTGATTATCTAACACGTTAATTGTACGAATTATTTAACTCGCTAATTATAGTGATCATACAATAGCAAAAGCCTCGCGAACGATGACTTATCACAAGTACCGGCGAGGCTTTATTTTTCTTACTGTAACCGATTAAAAATAATCGTTAAATTCGACTATTTCAACATAGTAATACTTTCAATAACAATGTTAGTTAATGGTACATCACTGTAATGCTTCTTTTTACCAGTTGGTTGTTTTGCCATCTTATCAACAACATCCATTCCTTTAATTACACGGCCAAACACAGCATAACCCGCTTGTGAAGCACTTGAACCCGAACGGTTTAAAAAGTTATTGTCTTTTAGATTGATGAAAAACTGCGACGTTGCTGAATTTGGATTATTAGTACGCGCTAATGACAGTGTCCCACGCTCGTTACTCAAGCCATTATTCGCTTCATTAATAATTGGTGCTTTCGTTGTCTGTTTTTCAAGGTTTTCATTAAAACCACCCGTTTGAGCCATAAATCCAGGGATCACGCGGTGAAAAATAATGCCACTGTAAAAATCTTTTTCAACATAACTGATAAAATTAGCCACAGACACGGGGGCTTGTTCTGGGTATAGTTCAATCGTAATCTCGCCAAGGTTAGTTTTGATTAAAGCTTTAGTTTCTGCCGCTATCGCGGTATTAAACATAAATGTTGAAGACAAAATTAAGAGTAATTTTGCAAAAAAGTGATTTATTCGCATGATATAGGTTCCATTCAGTTATAAAAATAAGCGTATGCTTCGCTACTATAGCAGATGTTTGATCTATAAAGGATCTTTCAACATCTTAGCCATTGACGAGCACGTTTATGACATGAATATTAATTTTTGTTATTTTTTTAAGTTCAACACTTAAAAAAATTAATCTTTTGAGATGTTTCACACTTTACTCATAAATCAGCATTAAGAATACGCTAATTAATGACAGCCAAACATTTTAGTCTAGGATTAAAATTAGATACTAACAAATGAGGAGATTTGCATGGAAGCGAAAAAGTTCATTGACGAGAAATCTGATGCTTTAGCTGAATACCTCGATTTTTTTCTAATGAGAAAGCTTAGTTATGCGCAATTAAACCATTTTCTCTGGGAAACGTTACGAGAATGGGATGATTTGGATATTTATGACGAGTCTACAAGTAGCTGCAAAGAACAGGTCTTTTGGTTCCTGTTATTTGAGCTAAAAAGCTGGTCAAGCCAACAGATTTTTTCCAACCGAATATTGCGCCAGCAATTACATACAGGTGCTTTATTTCTACAGGGTCAAGGGGTTAAACCATACAACTGTATTGGTATTAGACCTATTACGGAATATTTGGACTGATTTCGCCATTATTATTATAAAATATAACGGATTAAACCAAGCCCAGTAAGTGGTCGGGCTTATTTAATTCATAAAAATACGGTAGTATCAGCAAACACTTACGCTACTAGATGGATTGCTGACATTGCCTACTATTCTTCAAAACTTATCGATTTACCTTAATCCCCGAGTTCTGTTTATGGGATTATTTGGTTTCTCCTCTGGATTGCCCATTCTTTTGGTCTTTTCTACATTATCATTTTGGCTACGGGAAGCTGGAGTCGATCGTGCTAGTATCGGATTCTTTAGCTGGATAGCACTTACCTATGCCTTTAAATGGGCTTGGTCACCCTTGATTGATCAGATCCAGATACCTTGGCTGCACAATAAATTGGGACGACGTCGAAGTTGGCTATTATTCACACAAGTGGTAATCATTAGTATGCTGATGATCATGGCAACTCAAGATCCCCAACAAAGCGTAACCTTATTTATCATCGCATCGCTTGGTTTAGCGATTGCTTCCGCGACCCAAGATGTCGTTGTCGATGCCTTTCGAATTGAAAGTGCAGGTACTCGCTTACAAGGCGCCATGGCAGCAACCTATATGACAGGTTATCGCATTGCCATGATCGTTGCGGGCGCAGGGTCATTAGCCATTGCAGCATTCTATGATAACAGTGCAATTTATAATGCGGCAGCTTGGCAGTTCGCTTATGCTTGTATGGCGCTATTTATGTTATTTGGTATTGTTGCGACGTTACTTTCTAAAGAACCCATTGCAAAACATAAAATACATCACGTCCATAATATTAGCGACTTTCTTATGACAGGGATAGTAAAGCCGCTTACCGACCTATTCCAGCGATACGGTAAAACCTGCTTACTATTACTAGGCATTGTTATCACTTACCGTATCAGCGATATTGTCATGGGAATAATGGCCAATCCGTTTTATGTGGATATGGGTTATTCAAAAGCTGAAGTTGCTGCCATTTCAAAAGTATTTGGTGTGGTAATGACGCTCATAGGGGCTGGGTTAGGTGGACTGCTCGTCAGTAGCTTAGGTTTACTCTCAACCTTATTACTCGGTGGTGTACTTTCAGCCTTAACCAATATCCTATTTCATTGGATGGCAGGCAGCGCAGCCATTATACAGGTAATGACAGTACTTACTCTCATTGTTCCAGATGCATGGCTACAAACACAAGATCCCGCTCAGTTATTATTGACCCTGGTGATTAGTGCTGACAACCTCAGTGCTGGCATAGCAACCTGTGCTTTTGTGGTATTTTTATCACGACTAACTAATACCCAATTTACCGCAACTCAATATGCGCTATTCTCGTCAATCATGGTTTTACTGCCTAAGTTTATCGCAGGTTTCTCTGGGGTTGCTGTCGATACTTGGGATTACTCAGCCTTCTTTATTGGTACTGCAGTGTTAGGGATTATTCCAGTGGCCTTTATTATCGTATTAGTTTACATGCAAATAACCAAACGCTTTAAATGGATTGAATCTTAGGCATAAAAAAGCCCAGTGCGTATTAGCGGACTGGGCTTAACGTACTTGTACGCGTATTAGTCACGGAAGTTATCAAATTGGAACGGCTGACCTAGTTCAGCTGTTTTCACATGCTGCATAACAGCTTGTAAATCATCACGCTTTTTACCTACAACGCGTACTTTATCGCCTTGAATAGATACCTGTACTTTAAGCTTGCTGTCTTTAATTGATTTAACAACTTTCTTAGCAACTGCGCCTTCAACACCTTGTAAAAATTCAACATCTGCACTGCAGGTTTTACCCGAAAATTCAGTTTTACCAACACTCATCGCAGAGCTGTCTATATTACGCTTAACCAAAGCACCACGTAAAATATCAGCCATTTGGCGAAGTTGCATATCTTCATCTGTGCGCATTTTTACTTTTTCTTTAATCAGCTCAAAGCTTGCATCAACACCACGAAAATCAAAGCGTGTACTTAGTTCACGGTTTGCATTGTCAGTTGCGTTTTTAACTTCAACCATGTCAACTTCAGAAATAATATCAAATTGAGGCATCTTCATATCCTATCATTTATAATGATGTGATTATCTAATAGATGATACTTGTAATTCAACCATTAACTACAGAAGTAAGTCACTAGGTCGCATTAAGTAACGATTAACTGACTATAATTGCTATATATGCCCCTTTTTATTGAGATAAGTATGTCATTGGACAAATATAAACTCTGGTTTCGCTTACTCTTTGTTATTGTTATATTCATAATTTGCCAACTTGCTTTTGGCAAGCCTTCAACTGATATAGCGCAATTAGGCTACGACAAATTAAATCACTTAGTTGCCTTTGCTACATTAGCGTTACTTTTTGATTATAGTTTCCCAGATAGAACAATAACATTGTTCATGACATTACTTGGATTCGGTATTTTTATTGAATTTATTCAAGGTATGATACCTGGTCGCACAACAAGTCATTGGGATATCGTCGCCGATTTAACCGGTATCACCAGTTACTTAATCATTCAACCATTACGAGCAAAAATACATGGCTAATTGGAACATTCTCGGTGCAGGTGCTATCGGGCATTTCTTTGCAGAAAAATTATTAAAATCAGGCCAACACACCGCATTTATATTGCGTCCCGAAAGTGATGCACATATCCGTACATTTAACTTTGAAGATTTAAATGGCAGACATTCGAGTAACACTGTAATGGCGCAGCCTAACCTCACACCTAAATGTAACTTTTTACTCGTTACACTAAAAGCCCAACACGTGCTTTCAGCACTAAGCTTACTGCAACCACAAATCGATAAGCATTGCTGTATCGTATTGTTACACAATGGCATGGGCACGGCGGAACAAGCCGAAAAGCTATTCCCTCGAAACGCAATCATGGTTGGCACAACGTCCAATGGCGTATTGAAACTGTCAGACAACTATATTCGCCATACTGGTGCGGGTATCACTTGGCTAGGTCCATTTAATAATCAAGCCAAGCGCTATAAAGATATTGCCAGCCAATTATTTGCACTAGAAGAATTAACATGGTGCGAAGATATACGTGAGAAATTATGGCTTAAGTTAGTGATTAACTGTGCGATAAACCCATTAACAGCCATCCATCAATGCAAAAATGGTGAATTGGCAAGCCCAGCGTTATATCCGCATGTAGTAAAGGTGGTGCAAGAATTAGCACTCGTGTGTGAAAAAGCCCGATTACCTTGGTCTTATGCAGAGCTACAAGTACAAGTTGATAATGTCATTGAACGCACGGCTGAAAACTTTTCTTCAATGCATCAAGATCATCACTTTAACCGTCAATCCGAAATTGATTACATTACCGGATATGTTTTAAAAGTCGCGAATGCCTACAGTATCGAAGCTCCTGTGAATAAAGCCTTATACGATCAAATCAAGCTGCACGAAACTGAACTCGCTTAGTTACATCATTCAAAAATCACATCAGGATCAAAAAAGCCAGCAACTAATTGCTGGCTTTTACTCATTAGCTTGATAAGGACACAGCCTAACGATTAAGGGGAGTAAAAGTTAAGGACGGTAAACTTTAACGTTCGCATAACCTTTTTCAATCAAGTATAACGCTTGTAGTTTACTCATCACACCACGATCACAGTACAGTAAGTAAGTTTTATCTTGATCTAATTCGCCAAACTGGTTACCTAATTTGAAGAACGGCATGTGCTCAATAGCTAAACCGTCAACTTCAAGTGGTGAATCTTCCACTTCGTCAATACTACGAATATCTAAGATCACTTCGTTTGATGCAATTTCAGATACAGCTTCAACATCACTAACTTGCTCTTGTGCTTCTTCTGCAATTTGACGAATATCCATCACGTTTGCATCCATAACAACTTGGTCAATCAAGCTCATGTCGAATTTAGCTTCTTCAGCTTCAATCTTCTCTTTCACTGCTTTTACTGTTGGTTTATTCGAGATAACACCACAGTATTCAGGAATTGTTTCAGAAAATTCAGCAGTACCAATATGACGAGCAGTATCAATAATATCTTGCTTATCAGCAACAATTAACGGACGTAAGATCAATGTATCCGTTACTGAATCGATTAACGATAAGTTACGAATAGTTTGGCTTGATACTTGGCCAACGGCTTCACCGGTAACCAAAGCTTCAATACCTAAACGCTCAGCAATTTTAGACGCTGCACGCATCATCATACGCTTAAGTACCACACCCATTTGTGAGTTATCTACTTTTTCTAATATCTCAGCAACAACGGGATCGAACGGTACGCTAACAAATTTAACTTTGTGTGATGAACTGTATTTGTTCCACAAGAAGTATGAAATTTGTTTCACACCAATCTCATGTGCATCACCGCCTAAGTTGAAGAAACAGAAATGCGTTCGGCTACCACGTTTAATCGTTAAGTAACTTGATACCGCAGAGTCAAAACCACCTGACATTAATGACAGCACATCTTCTTGTCCTGCCATAGGGAAACCACCTAAGCCTTCATGGCGAGCAGTAACCAAATATAATTTATCATTTTCAACTTCAATTTTAATCGTTTCTTGTGGTTTTCTTAACTGTACACGAGTTGCTTCAGTGTGCTGGTTTAAGCCACCACCAACATAACGTTCTAAGTCAATCGACGTAAAGTCATGCTTACCGTTACGTTTAGCACGTACACAAAACGTTTTTCCAACTAAAATGTCTTTATAAACAGGTAATGCTTGCTGGAAAATATCATCAAGATCGGTGAAGGTTGACTCTTGAACTTCGAGTGAATGGGCAATCCCTGGGGTATTCTTTAATACTTCACGATAAAAATCGCGGTTTTTCTCACTGTCATCTGTCGTACGGACAACAATTTTATCCCATTCAAGGATCACACGAGCGTGTTCATCTTCACGGCGTAGAATATTACGTAAACTCGATTGCAGCATTTTACTAAAACGCTTGCGTACAGATTTACTTTTCATCATTACTTCTGGGAATATTTTTACAATAAATTTCATGGTTTTGCCTACATCATAGTTCAAACAAACAGGTGGCCCAGCATTTCATCGAGCCGGGTGTTTCGCTGATATATTCGATCAATTTCAATCAAAATAAAAACGGGCCCACCTTAAAAGCGAACCCGTTGCAGTTACTGGGCAGCAGTATACTCAAAATGCCTAAATATGCAAGATGCTAACGGCGGCTAACAACCCTTGTTAATTGCGGTATTGCATTACCCACTAATTCAATTTCAACTTGGCTACCGACCTCAATTTTGGCTTTCTGTAACCAAGGTAGTGATCGCCCAGAAACCTTCGTCACCTGTCGACCCGATAATGCCAGTGGTTGTAAATGAATTATAGGCGTAACACGACCACTTTTACCCATTTGATACGTAATATCAATAACATGGCTTAATCCTTTAGGTCCAGTAAATTTTAATGCCAGCGCCCATCGCGGAGCATGCTGAGTTTGACCATATTCATATTGCAGTGCATTCTCAGCTAATTTAATGACCACACCATCAAGCAATAACGTTTCAATGCTTTGGTAATGCGCAAGCCAATAATCTATGTCTTGCGGACTATCAATGACATGGCTCATCTTCGACATATCAGTAAATCCAAGCATGGCCAGCTTCGCTAACCCCATAAATTCATCGCGATAAGGTGAATCAATCCAACGCCAAGGTATAAAGCGCAAGCTCATGACATCTACTTGTGAAGGTGACAATTGACTGGCAATACCCGCGGTCATGTGTCGAGAAGATACATACTTACGTCGTTCCTGCCAATCTTGTTGACTAACATATAATTCGCCATGAATAACCAGTGTATGCGGATATGCAATAATGCTATCAACGGCATCACTGCGTAACATCAACGCCAGCAAGTCTTTACCTTGTCTACCGTTCCCTCTGCTCGATGCAGCAACTAAGATGCCTTTTTCATAAACTAACTCAACTGCCATACCATCAATTTTAGGTTGAATGAGTAACAGCTTGTCTTGATGACGTTGATAAAACGCGTCCATCAAAGCACGATCACGTACCGAATTTAAGCTCAGCATTTTTTGTCGGTGTGGATATTCTAAATACTTCTGCTTATTGTCATTTGCACCGACCTTGCTTAATGCAGGTGATAGGCAGTGAGATAGGAGCGCTAACTCATCAACTAATAAATCAAACTCTCCATCATGCAGTAATGGTTCTTGACCAGCGTAATAAATCTGGCGGTGTTTAATAATCTGTGTTTCTAAATAGCTAATGCGATGTTGATTAAGCACACTTGGACAACGAGAATACGCCTCAGCCTCCTCTATGGGCAACTTAATTTCAAGATCAGGAACAACATCAGCGGCAAACAGCTGCTGATAGCTTGATACGAATAACGAAATGAATAATGACGACGTTCGAGTAAACATCCAATTTCCAAACAAATAAGTGGTATAACTCAGTATGATAAACAGAATGAAAGTTAACGAATTAATTTAATTTTCATGAGTAGAAGCATCGAAAGACCGTAATTCATTGATATAATTAATCGTTCTAGATCACAAGTTTACAACTCAAATAATACATATTAAAACGACTTATTCAGACTGTACCATCATTTTAAAAGCTGACTTTCTTGAAGTTGTTTGGCCATCAACTACACTAAAACTATAATCCGATTGTTCTGTCACGAGGGGTATTACCATGCAGCTTTCTGATATCAAAAGCATGTATCACAGACATGAATTAGTTGAGGCCATCGTTGAACCGTCTTTGATAGCAAACGGATGGATTGTAGAATTTAAATCAGAAAATGGAGATATTATTCCTTTAACCGATTTTAGCGGCCATGAAAAGTGTTATCGAAATTTAGATATCGCGACAGCAACAGCGCAACAGGTAGGGTTTCCATCGGTGAGAATAGACGAACCATTTTAACTATCCCTTTAATTTTAAACAAAAAAATGGTCAGTACATAACTTAACTGACCATTAGATATATGACATTATTCATATACATTAAGGATCAAAGCTTTCACGCATAAACTCATCACCATCACAACCAGCACAAGAAAGTACAATGGCAGGATGAAATAATTCTTTTTGATGACCACAACGTACACACGTGAGTAAACCAAAGCCAACTTCGTCACCCGTTCTATAACGACCTTGGTGTTGTAAATCATCACCAACCTCAGTCCATTCAACCTGCGTTTTATCCGTAATTGATGCCAATGCTCCCCACGTGATTTTATCCCACGCTTGATACCAGGCCGATAACTTAAAACTACTAACACTCGTCTGATAATCTTTATTAAACTCACCAATATCATGGCGAATATAAGCAGATGCTTCTGTTAGTTCTTTTTTGGTTAAATCACTCGCAGCACCTAAATAAGCTTCCGCTTTAAGTACAAATCGTTGCGTAAAATCATTACCCATAAACAATTTCCTCCCTTTAAAACTCAGAGGATGTACAGATAAGTGGCGCACTGAATTTTGATACTGAGTATTGAGCTTAGCCATATAAACCTCCGAATTAATGTAATCACAGTTAACCTGTATTTATTAATAAAACGTCATCTATATTCATCAGTAAAATTATTTATTGTCAGCAATAACGGCCCTATTAGAAGAAGGGATATAGTTACTACTATAACTTAAGTATATGCCAAAATACGCACCCAACAAGCGCACTACATCACATAGTCACCTTGTAAAAGTCTTCAATAAGCATTATCAGTATGGAAAACTTATCGCAATCTGCAAATGAAACTTGTTGCCCTCTCTGTGCTAAGGTATTCTATGGCAAAAATTTGTTTATAAATCCTACCAAGAACAGACTGGATATTACCCATGCAAGAACAATATACTCCAAGCAGTATCGAACCTCAGGTTCAAAAACACTGGCAAGAAAATAAAACATTCGAAGTACAAAACGACGAAACTAAAGAGAAATTCTACTGCTTGTCTATGTTCCCATACCCAAGTGGTCGACTGCACATGGGCCACGTACGTAACTACACAATTGGTGACGTGATCGCACGTTTCCAACGTATGCAAGGCAAAAACGTATTACAACCTATCGGTTGGGATGCATTTGGTCTGCCTGCTGAAAATGCTGCAATTAAAAACAACACGGCACCAGCACCTTGGACGTATGAAAACATTGATTACATGAAAGGTCAGCTAACGTCTCTAGGCTTTGGTTATGACTGGAAGCGTGAAATCGCAACATGTACACCTGAATACTACCGTTGGGAACAAGAGTTCTTCACTAAACTTTTCAACAAAGGTTTAGTTTATAAAAAGACATCATCAGTTAACTGGTGCCCGAACGATGAAACGGTACTGGCTAATGAACAAGTAAATGACGGTTGTTGCTGGCGTTGTGATACCCCTGTAGAACAAAAAGAAATTCCACAGTGGTTCATTAAAATTACTGAGTACGCAGACGAACTACTTACGTCAATTGATGATCTTGACGGCTGGCCAGAGCAAGTTAAAACAATGCAACGTAACTGGATCGGTCGCAGTGAAGGAATCGAACTAGACTTCGCGGTTGAAGGTCAAAGTGACGAACTCAGCAAATTATCTGTATATACAACACGTCCAGACACAGTTATGGGTGTTACGTATGTAGGTATCGCAGCAGGTCACCCACTTGCAGAACAAGCAGCATTAACAAATCCAGCACTAGCGGCATTCAACCTTGAATGTAAAAATATGAAAGTGGCTGAAGCTGATCTAGAAAAAATGGAAAAGAAAGGCATGGCTACTGGCCTATACGCTATTCATCCATTAAATGGTCGTAAAGTACCAGTATACGTAGCAAACTTCGTATTAATGGGTTACGGCACCGGCGCAGTAATGGCGGTTCCAGCTCACGATCAACGTGACTATGAATTCGCAACAAAATACAGCATAGATATTGTTCCAGTAATCAAACCAGCAGACGGTAGTGAACTAGACGTGTCTGAAGTAGCATTCACTGAAAAAGGTGTGTTATTTAATTCAGGTGAATTTGACGGTCTAGAATTTGGCGCAGCAGTTGATGCAATTGCAGCTAAATTAGAAGCAAGCGGTCAAGGCACTAAGAAAGTGAACTTCCGTCTACGTGACTGGGGTGTTTCTCGTCAACGTTACTGGGGCGCACCAATCCCAATGTTAACGCTTGAAGATGGAACTGTAGTACCAACACCTGCAGACCAACTGCCTGTGATCCTACCTGAAGATGTGAAAATGGACGGTATTCAAAGTCCAATCAAAGCAGACAAAGAGTGGGCTAAAACAACATATAACGGTCAACCTGCACTACGTGAAACAGACACATTTGATACTTTCATGGAATCATCGTGGTACTACGCACGTTACTGTAGCGCTACATCAGAAACTGAAATGCTAAACCGTGATGATGCAAATCATTGGTTACCAGTTGATCAGTATGTGGGTGGTATTGAACACGCATGTATGCATTTATTATATGCACGTTTCTTCCACAAGCTGTTACGTGATGAGCAAATGGTTGATAGCAACGAACCGTTCAAACGTCTACTTTGTCAAGGTATGGTACTTGCTGATGCATACTACTACACCAACGCAAGCGGCGGCCGTGTTTGGGTTTCTCCATTAGATGTAACCGTTGAGCGTGACGAAAAAGGTCAACCGACTAAATACATCGACAATGAAGGTAACGAACTTGTTTATACAGGCATGACAAAAATGTCTAAGTCTAAAAACAACGGTATCGACCCGCAAACAATGATCGAACGTTTTGGTGCTGATACAGTACGTCTGTTCATGATGTTTGCAGCTCCTGCAGACCAAACACTAGAATGGCAAGACTCAGCAGTAGAAGGCGCGCACCGTTTCTTACGTCGAATCTGGACACTTGCTTATAGCCACATCAGCAAAGGTGACGTTGTTAAACTAGACGTTGCAGCACTTAACGGCAAGCAAAAAGAACTACGTCGCGAGCTTCATAAAACAATTGCGAAGGTATCTGACGATATCGAACGTCGTCAAACGTTCAACACAGCAATTGCTTCTGTGATGGAATTAATGAATAAGCTAACTAAAGCACCGCAAGAGGCAGAGCAAGATCGTGCACTACTTCAAGAAGCATTAGTGGCTGTTGTTCGTCTACTTGCACCTATCACTCCGCATATCAGTTTTGAACTATGGGGAAAACTAGGCCAAGAAGGTAACATCGACGAAGCTCTATGGCCTGTTGCAGACAAAACAGCAATGGTTGAGTCTGAAAAATTAATCATTGTACAAGTAAACGGTAAGCTGCGCGCTAAACTAACAGTACCAGCAGATGCAACACGTGAATCAGTAGAAGCACTTGCTAACGCTGATGAAAACGTGACGAAATTTACCGATGGTAAAACTGTACGTAAAGTAATTTTCGTACCAGGTAAACTACTCAACATCGTTGCTAACTAAGACTATTTATTGTCACTTTATACAGCGTTAATAGCTAATTAATTAACGCTGTATTTACTCAATAAATAGACAACTTAGACACAAATAATAGGCCCTTCATTCTGCTTTTATTTTTATAGTAGAGTCTAGGGCTTTTTTGTTTTTAGATTCCGTGTAAAATTACCTACAATTCATTTATATATTTTGTAGGCATTATGATTGCATCGGCACTGAAACCAGGTTTTATTCGACTAATTTGCATCTTCCTCTTTACTGCTATTCTTGGCGGCTGTGGCTTTCATTTAAAAAATGGCAGTGGTATTCCCGATGAATTACGCAATTTAACGTTAGTATCGAGTAAATATTCCGATTTAACACGCCTCATCAAACAAGAGTTACGCTACAACCAAATTAATCTTGTTGTTCCGACCGTGGAATCAACAACTAGCGATGAGTCTCAGACAACAGAAACCAATGATTCTTCTGAAATAATGGGTGAAGATTCAACCCAAACTAAAACGACAGCAATGGATCCATCATTGTTGAATTCACAGACGCCTGTACTAAGAATTATGTCAGAAAGTACAACTTCACGTACCGTTTCACTCTATTCAGATGCATCTGCAGCGGAGCATGAACTTAGCTATGTTATCCAGATGGAAGTACGCTTACCCAATCAAGAGCCCCAGTACTTTACGGTTGCCTTACAACGTGATCAGCTAAACAACTCTCAAGAAGCACTGGCCCGTTCACGTGAAGCTGAATTACTCAGAAAAGAGTTACGCGAAGCAGCTGCACAACAAGTTGTTCGTACCTTAAGCCAAGTAATCATCGAACCAAAAACCATTGGTGATAATGATACGGAGTTAAGTGAAACCGAACTAAATACAGAATTAAATACAGAGTTTGAAGCGAACTAATGCGCGTCTATCCAGAACAACTCGATCAGTACCTAAAAACTGAGCTCAAGCCCTGTTATTTAATATTCGGCGAAGAGCCATTATTAAAAATGGAAGCAATTGAGCAGATTAAAGCCGCCGCTAAAAAAGTCGGCTTTGATGAACACTATAAGTTCCACGCCGAACCAACAATGGATTGGCCTGCGGCTTTTAATACTTGCCAATCGATGTCACTGTTCTCTAGTCGTCAAACTGTCGAGCTCATCTTTGATAAACGACCATCGAAAGAAGACATTAGCCAACTTAATGATTTGTTTAAGCTGCTAAACCCTGACCTTATTTTAATTCTCAGTGGCCCGTATCTAACCAAAGCACAGCAAAATGCAAAATGGTTTACGCAGTACTTTAAAAACGCACTCTACATTCCAGTTGGTCATCCCGAGGGTCGCTTTTTTGCCAATTGGATGCGCCACCGTCTTAAACGTGCAAACTTAGAAGCTCCAGCGGATGTGATCACCCTACTGTGTCGTAGCTTTGAAGGTAACTTACTGGCAGCAAAACAAGAAATTGATAAGTTATCTCTGCTCTACCCTGGTCAGACATTGAACTTAGCGCAGTTACAACAATCAATAACTCAGCATTCACACTTTAGCAGTTTCCAACTTGTTGATGCCCTGCTTGCCGGTAAAGTAAATCGTGGTCAACGGATCCTCCAGCAATTACAAGCAGAAGGTGTTGACCCGATTGTCATTAACTGGGCGCTAAACAAAGAAATAAATCAACTTTATCATTACAGTTTAATGCAGCAGCAAGGCTTGTCTGTGATTGACGAAATGAAAAAACAACGCTTATGGGCTGGCCGACAGCAGATTATAAATGCCTGCTTAAGCCGCTTGTCATTGAGTAAAATTGAACAAATGCTCGTCCTGTGCTCTAGCGTTGATAGTGCAATCAAAACCAGTACCAGTATTGATCCTTGGTTATCACTACAAATGTTGAGTATCAGCTTTACAGATTCAACTTTGTTACCCAATTTTCATCATTCCGAAATTAGATAGTTTTCATCATGCAGAGATTGAATAACTTTTATCATGCTGAAATTAAAAGATTTGTGTCTTTATTAATAACTAACGGCTGTTTATGACTGATTTTACACCTACTCGCGCCATCGGTATTTTAGGCGGTACATTTGATCCGATTCATTATGGTCATCTTCGTCCTTGCTTAGACTTATTACAGCAACTTAATTTAGCTGAAGTCAGATTGATGCCAAATCACATCCCACCACACCGTGCTACGCCAGGTTCTAGTGCTGAACACCGACTAGCGATGGCGACATTAGCGGTAGAAGACTGTGATGAGTTAAGTGTTGATACGCGCGAGTTAAATCGAACAACGCCTTCTTATACTATTGATACATTAATCGAACTCGCGGCTGAGAACCCAACAATACCCGTGTGCTTTTTAATTGGTCTTGATTCACTAAATAGTTTACATACTTGGTACCGTTGGCAAGAATTGCTCGATTATTGTCATCTGGTCGTGAGTTATCGTCCTAACTACGTATTACAACTCGCGCCAGAAGTACAAAAATTATTTGAACAAGTACGAACAACGGATGTCAAAGTTCTACAGCAGCAAAAGCAGGGTCGTATTTTACTCTGGCCAAGTACGCAATTAGAAATCTCGGCGACACGGATCCGTCAGTTGATTAAACATCAGCAAAGCCCCCAATATCTACTACCTGATAATGTGCTGTCCTATATACACAAAAATAACTTGTATAAGTAAACTACAAGAGATACTAGCCCAGAAACAAGCTAGGTATATATTTAGGCATTATTCACTGTTATAATTCGCGGTTAACTCGATAAAGTTCCTCTGGAGGACCCTTGCAAATTTCAGACCTGCAAGCATTTGTACTAGATAAAATTGAAGACATGAAAGCCCGCGACATCCAAGTTGTTGATGTTAAAGGTAAATCACCAGTGACAGATTTAATGATCGTATGTACTGGCACATCAAAAACTCACGTTAAGTCGATTTCTAATCACCTTTACCTTGAAGCTAAACGTAACGAAGTATTCGTTATGGGTATTGAAGGTACAGAAGATAGTGAATGGGTTTTAGTTGATATGGGTGACGTAGTAGTCCACATCATGCAACAACAAACACGTGATCTTTACCAACTAGAACAACTTTGGCAGTCTGTAGGGGCATAGTCAAATGAAAATTCAGCTAGTTGCAGTTGGCACTAAGATGCCAGCATGGGTAGAAACCGGGTATAAAGAATATGCACGTCGCTTCCCTAAAGATATGCCTTTTGAATTACTTGAGATTAATGCTGGTAAGCGTGGCAAAAACGCGGACATCAAACGGATCTTAGAACTCGAAGGTGTAAAAACGATGCAAGCGATCCCGAAAGGTAATCGTATCGTGACTCTGGAAGTTACCGGCAAACCTTGGACTACAGAACAACTAGCCGTTGAACTAGATAAGTGGAAGCATGACGGTCGTGACGTTAGCCTATTAATTGGCGGCCCAGAAGGACTTGCACCTGAATGTATCGCGGCATCAGAACAACGCTGGTCGTTGTCACCGCTAACCTTACCACATCCGATGGTACGTGTAGTGGTAGCCGAAGCGTTATATCGCGCTTGGAGTGTTACAACAAACCATCCTTATCATAGAGAGTAATATTGGTGGCAAGGAAGCGTATAACCTTACGAGACCATTCTGCGGAAACAGCATTATTTAGCCGTCGCATCATGGTCTCATTTATTTTTGTTCTCTGCATACTTGGCTTGTTATTAAGTAATCTTTATTACTTACAAGTCGATTCATATCAGGCTTACAAAACTCGTTCTAACGAAAACCGCGTCAAATTAGTGCCTATAGCACCCAACCGTGGGCTTATCTATGATCGTAACGGTATACTTTTAGCGGAAAATAAACCCGTTTTCAGCTTAGATATGGTACCGGAAAAAATCACCGACATTGACGCTACAATCGTCAAATTAACAAGCTTATTAAGCCTAACTGAAGATAATATTGACGATTTTCATACTCGCTTAAAACGCCAGCGTCGCTTTAAGCAAGTCTCAATATTAACCAATTTATCCGAATCTCAAGTTGCCCTATTCTCCGTTCAGCAACATAAATATCCTGGTGTTTCCGTCAATGCACGATTAAAACGTTATTATCCATTTGGTGATGCACTCACACATGCGCTCGGTTATGTAGCACGAATTAACAATAATGACCTTAGCCGATTAGAAAAAAATGGCCTACGTGCAACCTACGCGGCAACCCATGATATTGGTAAACAAGGTATCGAACGTTATTACGAAAAAACGTTACACGGAAAACCAGGCTTTAAAGAAGTTGAAGTCAATAATCGCGGTAAGATCATCCGTACACTCAAAATTACACAACCAGTACCTGGAAATGATTTATATCTAAATATCGATATACGATTACAGCTTAAAGCACAAAAGGAATTGGCTGGTCGCCGTGGAGCGATAGTTTTACTAGCACCCAAAACAGGTGAGATATTAGCAATGGTTTCTAGCCCGAGTTATGATCCTAACTTATTTGTACACGGTATTAGTAGCAAAGATTATAATCGCCTATTACAGTCAAAAGATCACCCCTTGATCAATAGAGCAACACAAGGACGCTATCCGCCCGCATCAACAGTAAAACCACAATTAGCTATCTTGGGCTTAGAAGACGGCGCAATCACCCCAAGTACCATTATCAATGATCGTGGTTGGTTCCAGATCCCAAATACTAAACGCCGCTTCCGAGACTGGAATCGCTGGGGGCGCGGTAAGATTGATGTTTATACCGCCATAGCACGATCGTCAGATACCTTCTTTTATAATCTCGCTTATAACGTCGGCATCGATAAAATTAACAATTTTATGGCCGAGTTTGGCTTTGGTCAATATACCGGTATTGATGTTAAAGAAGAAACCAATGCTATCTTACCTTCACGAGAATGGAAACGTGCACGTTACAACCAACCTTGGTATCAGGGTGATACTATTTCAGTGGGTATTGGTCAGGGTTACTGGTCTGCGACACCAATCCAACTTGCAAAAGCAACTGGTATTGTGGCAAGCCGAGGATTACGTCCAGTTCCGCAACTCATCAAAGACATTAAATATACCAATGGTGACATTTATAAACCGGTTGTGGAATTGCCACCACTTAAATTAAAAAACCCCGCTAACTGGCAGGTAGCAAAAGATGGTATGCGCGGTGTTGTAACCATAAAAGGTACTGCGCATCGTGCATTTTCTAAAACAAGCTACACTGCAGCAGGTAAGTCAGGTACTGCACAGCTATACAAGCTCGGTGAAGAAAAATACGATGCCAGT
Source organism: Moritella viscosa (assembly GCF_900120065.1). NCBI lineage: Bacteria > Pseudomonadati > Pseudomonadota > Gammaproteobacteria > Alteromonadales > Moritellaceae > Moritella > Moritella viscosa. The sequence continues at coordinate 47,285 of NZ_FPLG01000008.1, read as the reverse complement.
AAAATCCGCGAACGATTACGCGATAATGCCATGTTTGTGGCTTATGCACCGTTTGAGGAACCAGAAATATCAGCGACAATCATTCTAGAAAATGCCGGAGGAGGTAGCTCACAAGCGGCTCCATCAGCACGCCGTTTATTTGATGTCTACTTTGAAAATAAAAAGGAAAATTAATGCCAGATCGTCGTCATAATCAAAGTATTTGGTATAAATTACATATCGATTTCCCCTTATTATTTGGTCTATTAAGTCTAATGGGTGTCAGCCTTGTGGTACTTTATAGCGCAGGTGGCGCGGATATCGCGCTGATGGAAAGACAAGTCGTTCGCATGCTTTTTGCATTAGGGGTGATGATTGCGCTAGCACAAATACCACCTTCAACTTATCGACGTTGGGCATTTCCCATCTTTATCATTGGTACCATTTTATTAATTGCAGTATTACTGTTTGGCCATGTAGGCAAAGGTGCTCAGCGCTGGATTGATCTTGGTTTTACCAAGTTCCAACCATCAGAAATAATGAAAGTAGTCATGCCATTAGCCGTTGCTCGCTACATGAGTAACCAACCGATCCCACCCGATTTTAGAACCATTATAACCGCGTTAATCATGGTCTTGATCCCAACATTATTGATCGCAAAACAGCCCGATCTTGGCACCTCGTTACTGGTCGCGATTTCAGGTATATTTGTTATTTTCTTAGCGGGTATGTCATGGCGATTAGTAATGATTGCTTTTGGACTGGTTTCAGGCTTTGCGCCTATTCTGTGGTTCTTCTTAATGCGTCCGTATCAAAAACAACGGGTATTAACCTTCCTCAATCCAGAAACCGATCCATTGGGCTCTGGTTATCATATTATTCAGTCTAAAATTGCCATTGGTTCAGGTGGATTTTGGGGTAAAGGTTGGCTATCTGGTACCCAGTCACAGCTGGATTTTTTACCAGAACGTCACACCGATTTTATTTTTGCAGTATTTAGTGAAGAGTTTGGTTTATTTGGTGTAATCTTACTACTGTCACTTTATTTATTCGTGATCTGCCGCGGTTTAGTGATTGCAATGCAGGGTCAACGTGTATTTGAACGCCTCATTGCAGGTAGTATTACCATGACATTCTTCATTTATTTATTCGTAAATATCGGTATGGTAAGCGGATTATTACCAGTAGTAGGCGTACCACTGCCTTTAATTAGTTATGGCGGCACTTCGATGGTGACATTGATGGCTGGTTTTGGCATTCTAATGTCTGTAAGAACACATCGTCGCTTAAGTTGAGGAATCTAGATGCTAGGTAAAAAAGTATTATTTCTGCTAGGTTTAGCAGCGTTTCAAGCTAACAGTGCTGAGTTAAGTAGTGAGCACAAAACTTGGGTTGAAGAGTTAAGTACTAAATATGATATATCAAAACAAGTACTTACCGATGCCATAGGGAAAGCAAAGTTCGATGAAAACGTATTAACCAAGATCCAAACACCCTGGGAAAAAAAGCCTTGGTATAAATACGCACCAATATTTATTACAGAAAGTCGCATTAACAAAGGTGTCGAGTACTGGAAACAGTACGAAGAGACCTTTGCTAAAGCCGAAGCTGAATATGGTGTCCCCGCACAAGTTATCGTCGCCATTATGGGTGTTGAAACCTTTTATGGTAAATACAAAGGTAATATTTCAGTACTAGATTCACTTTATACCCTCGGTTTTAACTATCCATCCCGTGGTAAATTTTTCCGTCAAGAATTTGCACAATATATTAAATTAAGTGAACAACAAGGCTGGAATCTGACTGACACACAGGGTTCATATGCAGGCGCGATGGGCTTAGGTCAATTCATCTCATCAAGTTATAGCCATTACGGCGTTGATTTTTCTGGTGACGGTAAAGTTGATATGATCAACGATCCTATCGATGCAATCGGTAGCATTGCTAATTACTTTAACAAGCATAACTGGAAAGCCGATGAGTCAGTCGCTTACCCTGTTAAAGCCGACAGTGAAAAAGTAGCAGCATTACTGAATAAATCATTGAAGATCAAGCATACGTGGGCAGATTTAAAAACCGCCGGAGTGGTACTAAAAGAGTCTGATGAACGGGTGCCAGCAATAATAATCGAAGACTCAACCCCAGCGAAATTACTCAAACTACAGCAGCTTGATAGTGATGAATATTGGGTTTACCTTGATAACTTCTATAGTATTACGCGTTACAACCACAGTCCTTTGTACGCAATGGCTGTATTCCAATTAAGTGAAAAGATTAAACAAGCTAAACATGCGCAATAAACAACGTTTAACCCTACTTTGTATCTGCGGTCTTTTGGCCGCATGTTCTTCTTCTCGTTATCAGTACAGTGATGATCACGCACCAGAGAACATCCCCCAACTTGAAGATATTGCCGACGCAGTGCCAATACCCCAAACTTACAGTCGATATGCGAATCGCAACTATCAAGTGCGTGGTGTTGATTATGAAGTATGGCGAGATATTAAAACTCTAACCCAAGAAGGTAAGGCGTCTTGGTATGGCAATAAATTCCATGGCCATAAAACCTCAAACGGTGAAATCTATGACATGTTTTCTATGTCGGCAGCACACAAAAATTTACCCCTACCGAGCTTTGTGAAAGTAACAAACCTAGGTAATGATAAAACCGTGGTGGTGCGTGTCAATGATCGTGGCCCATTCCATTCAGGACGTATTATTGATCTATCTTATGCTGCGGCTTATAAACTCGATATGCTGCAATCTGGTACGGCTGATGTACGCGTTGAATTAATTATTCCGATTGCCGATAACAGCACCTTGTTTACCCCGAAACCACAATGGTTTATTCAAGTGTTAGCGTCAAGTAATGAAGCTAAAGCACAACAGATTGCCAACGGTTTAGGGGAAAAATACAATACCAATAATCGCTTAGTCATCAGCGGTAAGTTCCATCGAGTACAACTTGGGCCTATCTCAGAAACTGAGCAAGCACAGGATTTATTGGCGAAAGTTCAACAAGAATATACGAATGCTTATATTTTGAAGGAACTTTCCAGCAAAGTAGTATCTAATAAATAAACTTTAAATAGTAAGACAACCATTCAGCTAGTTTGATAGACTAGCTGCTATCTATCGAATAAATTTGATTAAAAACCGTTTAATCAAATTTATTTAAGTTATCAAATACTTAAATCCAATTTTAATTAAAGCGAAGTGAAACGTGGCCAATCAATTTAAAAGACTTATCCTAACGAGCCTCGCAGTGGCGAGTTTCTCATTAAGTGCAGCACCGAGTGTTATTCCCGATACACCCGTAGTAGCAGCAAAAGCATTCATATTAGTTGATTTTGATTCGGGCAAAGTAATCGCAGAACAAAATGCAGATGATTCACTAAAACCTGCCAGCTTAACTAAAATGATGACCAGTTACGTTATTGGTCAAGAAATAAAAGCCGGTAACATCAATCTAGATGACGAAGTTACCATCAGTAAAAATGCATGGGCGAGAAACTTTCCTGACTCATCAAAAATGTTTATCGAAGTAGGTAAAACAGTCACTGTCGAAAGATTAAACCAAGGTATTATCGTACAATCGGGTAATGATGCTTGTGTAGCAATGGCAGAGCATATCGCAGGAACAGAAAGCGCATTTGCTCAGTTGATGAACTCGTGGAGCAAACAACTGGGGATGGATGCAACGCACTTTGCTAATAGCCACGGTTTAGATAGCAAAGAACAATATACAACAGCGCGTGATATGGCGACATTAGGACAAGCACTTATCCGTGATGTTCCTGAAGAATACCGTATTTACTCACAAAAGAAATTTACCTATAACGGCATTACCCAATACAACCGTAATGGTCTGTTGTGGGATAAAAGCATGAACGTTGACGGCATTAAAACCGGCCACACCTCAGGAGCAGGTTTTAACTTAGTTTCTTCAGCGACCAAAGACAACATGCGTCTAGTTGCAGTCGTACTGGGAACTAAAAGTGGTGATGCACGTAAAGCGGAAAGTAAAAAATTACTTAACTTTGGTTTCCGTTTTTATGAAACAGTGACACTGCATGAAGCGAACAGTCGCATAGTGTCAGAACGAGTGTGGATGGGCGAGCAAGAACAAGTTGAACTCGGTCTAGCAAACAAATTAACACTGACGGTACCCCGCGGCCAAGCAAAAAATCTAACGGCTGCTTTTGAAATCCAAAAAGAACTAAGTGCGCCTATCGCTAAAGGCGATGTCGTTGGTAAAGTATTTTATAATCTGAACGATGAAGAGATTGCACAAGCCGACTTAATTGCGCTAGAAGACGTAGAATTAGGCAGCTGGTTTAGCCGATTAATTGATTATTTCAAATTATTATTTGCCGGTTGGTTTGGTTAATCCTTTCCCTGACACCGTTACCCGATTATAATGACGAATACAAAGGAGGCAACAGCCTCCTTTGCCATTATTTCTAAGGTACGAGAAAAACTAATGTCTTTAAATACTAAATTCGACGAACTGCTTGATTTTCCTTGTCAACTTAACTTTAAAGTTATCGGTACTACGGATCCTAAACTCGAAGATAGCATTGTTGCTGTGGCACAAAAACATGTTCCAGGTAACTATACTCCTAGCTCTAAAAAGAGCAGCAAAGGCACTTACAACTCTGTAACCATCAAAGTTAAAGTCCAAGACAAAGATCAAATAGAAGGCTTATACGTGGCTTTCGGTGCGATCCCTGGTGTGATCCGCGTTTTATAATAAATAATATCCATATCAAAAATCTAATTAGTATTGCTAATTAGATTTTTTTCGTTGGTGTTAATCATATAGAAGAGCATATTTTGTCAGAACATAGCATTATAATTCGTCAACTTAATCGCCAATCTTACACGACGGTATTTGACGCGATGAAGTCGTTTACTGATAACAGAGACGACAACACAGAAGATGAACTTTGGTTTGTTGAGCACGATCCCGTATTTACACAAGGTCAAGCTGGTAAAGTTGAACATATACTCGCCACAGGCGACATTCCTGTCGTCCAAGCCGATCGCGGTGGTCAAGTGACTTATCACGGCCCTGGTCAGCAAGTGGTATACTTCTTACTCGATATTAAACGTCGTAAACTTGGCGTTCGAGATCTTGTCAGCCATATTGAGAATGGTATTATTGCCACACTGGCAGAAACAGGTATTGAAGCCTACCCACGCGCAGACGCACCCGGTGTTTATGTTGCTGATAAAAAAGTTGCTTCATTAGGTTTAAGGATCAGGAAAGGCCGTTCATTCCATGGATTAGCACTTAATATAAACATGGACTTATCACCTTTCCTACGTATTAACCCTTGTGGTTATGCGGGTATGGAAATGACCCAAACGAGTGATCTTGGTGGTGCTACCAGCCTAGGTGAGATACAACCTAAGCTAGTCGAACACCTATGTTCCCTGCTAGAATACACCCAATTAACTTTCAAAGATGGATTAACAGAGCATGAGTAAAACCGTTCGATTAGAGCCAGGCGTTAAACTTCGCGACGCAGATAAAATGGCTAAAATTCCAGTAAGAATTATTTCTACTGAGAATGATGAGATCCTGCGTAAACCATCGTGGATGAAGATCCGTCTACCGAAAAGCTCTGCTCGTATTCAAGAAATTAAAACGGTGATGCGTGAAAACAACCTACATTCAGTTTGTGAAGAAGCATCTTGTCCAAACCTTTCAGAATGCTTTAACCACGGTACAGCAACTTTTATGATCATGGGTGCAATCTGTACACGCCGTTGCCCATTCTGTGATGTTGCCCATGGTAAGCCATTACCGCTTGTGGCTGAAGAACCGCTAAAACTTGCGCAGACAATTGCGAAAATGAAGCTGAAATATGTTGTTATCACATCAGTAGATCGTGATGATTTACGTGATGGTGGCGCACAGCATTTTGTCGATTGTATCCGTGAAATCCGCTTACTGAATCCTGAGATTAAAATCGAGATTTTAGTTCCAGATTTCAAAGGCCGTATGGATAAAGCGCTCGAAATCTTTAAAGATACACCACCAGATGTATTTAATCACAACTTAGAAACAGCACCACAACATTATAAAATGGCGCGTCCAGGTTCTGATTATCAGTGGTCTTTACGTTTATTAAAACGCTTTAAAGAAATGCACCCGAATGTTCCAACTAAGTCAGGTCTTATGATGGGCTTAGGTGAAACCAACGAAGAAATTGCTGAAGTAATTAAAGACCTTGCACAACATGGTGTAACGATGCTGACGTTAGGTCAATACTTACAACCAAGCCGTCATCACTTACCAGTGAAACGCTACGTTCATCCAGACGACTTTGATGCACTTGGTGCACTCGCAAAAGAAGTTGGCTTTGAGCATGCAGCTTGTGGCCCATTTGTACGTTCTTCATACCATGCAGACTTACAAGCACAAGGTAAAGAGGTTACTTAACCTTAGCCTCTGCTAAATCAAAGCTAACACTGAAATATACTCTCACTGTTAGCTTTGATTTGCACTTATCAATGGCAAGACCGTCACACATAACGGACTGCCTTAGCACTTAATCAAATTAACAAAACACTGAAATATTTACGGACGAATTAAGCCATCACCAATCGCAATCCATTTATACGTTGTTAGCTCTTCTAATCCCATAGGCCCACGAGCATGTAATTTTTGTGTTGATACCGCAACTTCAGCGCCTAAACCAAACTGGCTGCCATCAGTAAAACGCGTACTTGCATTAACATAAACCGCCGCCGAGTTAACTGCATTCAAGAAACGTGTCGCATTGGTTAAATTATCCGTTAAGATCGCGTCAGAATGCTCTGTCGAATGTTCACGGATATGTATAATCGCTTCTTCTACATCTTTAACAATTTTAACGCCCAAAATCAGCGCGAGCCATTCTTGATCAAAACAATCCGCAGTTGCCACATGCAAATTCTTGGCATTGACGTTTGATAATGCAATATGTGCTTTTGGCTCAGCACGTAATTCCACTCCATTTACTGCTAAACGCTCAGCTAATAATGGCAAGAAGCTTTCAGCAATGTCTTTGTGTACTAATACCGTATCTAAGGCATTACAAGCTGAAGGGCGTTGAACCTTGGCATTTTCAATGATCGCCAGCGCATCTTCAACATTTGCAGACGCATCAACAAATGCATGACAAATACCCATGCCACCAGTGATAACTGGGATCGTACTTTGTTCTTGGCATAAACGGTGTAAACCTGGACCACCACGTGGGATGATCATGTCGACATATTTATCCATTTTCAATAAAGCCGTCACCAAATCACGATTAGGATCAGCAATCACTTGAATTGAATCTTTTGGTAATTGTGCTTTTTCTAACGCTGTTTGGATCACATTCACTAAAATCAAATTAGAATGAACGGTTTCTTTACCACCACGTAAGATCGCTGCGTTACCTGTTTTCAAGCTTAGCGCCGCAATATCAATGGTCACATTCGGGCGCGCTTCATAAATAACACCCATCACACCTAATGGTATGCGACGTTTTGATAAACGCAGGCCATTTTCGAGTACCTTTCCTTCTGACTCAGCGCCAACGGGATCAGGTAAGGCAATCACACCGCGTACGTCAGCAATGATTGCAGTAAGTCTTGCTTCTGTTAATAATAGACGATCAAGTAACGCATCGGTTATGCCATTTTTCTTAGCAGCATCAATATCTTTACTATTAGCAATTAAGATCTCAGCTTGATTATTTTCTAATTCGCACGCGATACATTCTAATGCGTTATTCTTTTGTGCCGTAGTTAACGTTGCTAATTCATAACTCGCAAGTTTGGCTTTCTTTCCTAATTCTTGTAACACTTTATCTTCCTTAAAATAAAACTAAATCATCGCGATGTATGGCAACAGCACCGTAACCGTAGCCTAACTTACTTTCGATATCACACGAATGACAACCCGCAATCGCGGTTAACTCATCGCTGGTATAGCGACAGATCCCACGACCAAGTAATTTTCCTTGTAATGTTTGCAGCTGAACAACATCACCACGTTTAAATATTGCTGATACTTCGGAAATACCTTTCGGTAATAAGCTACTGCCTTTTTGTGTCACCGCATTTACCGCACCGTCATCAATAATAATGACTCCCGACGGAGGAGGGCCTGCAAGGATCCATTGCTTACGACTTTCTAATGGACTGATATGCGAAGGAAATAAAGTGCCTACTCGTTTGCCTTCAGCAACACGCAGCACAACATCTTCAGCAACACCAGCTGCAATAACAACATCAATACCTGATCGGCAAGCAATTTCAGCCGCTTGTAACTTAGTAGCCATACCACCAGTGCCTAAACCGCCGACAGTACCGCCTGCTAACTGACGTAATTCATCGTCGATAACATCAACAACTTCAATCAGCTTAGCATCGGGGTTGTTACGGGGATCAGCTGTAAACAAGCCTTCTTGATCAGTTAACAGCATTAGCGTATCTGCATTCGCTAAAATAGCCGCAAGTGCCGATAAATTGTCATTATCACCCACTTTAATTTCAGCTATAGCGACCGCATCATTTTCATTAATAATCGGCACAATTCGATTATCTAGCAATGCTCGCATAGTATCGCGCGCATTTAAAAATCGTTCACGATCATCCAGATCAGCACGTGTTAGCAACATCTGGCCGACATTTAAACCGTAGATATTAAACAGGCTTTGCCAAATAAAAATAAGCTGGCTTTGACCTACAGCGGCCAACATCTGCTTATTTGCCATGGTGGGGGGCAATTCAGGAGCACCTAAGTGTTCACGTCCGGCAGCAATTGCTCCTGACGTTACAACAATAATATCATGCCCTTGTTTGTACAATTGCGCACATTGACGAACCAATTCAACCATGTGTGCACGATCTATTTTCGCCGTGCCACTGGTTAATACACTGGTTCCTAATTTCACCACTATGGTTTTCTTAGCCATTTAACTCATTCTCGTTACTCACTTAACAAGTATTTTGACCTGAGAACTGAATTTATACAATAGGGAAAACTTTATAGGTGGGGAAAGTACAGCGAAACACTGTACTTTTATAAGATCCAACGTGGCATTTATTATCAAACAGAAGGATCAAGTACTATTAGCAACAATAAAGATCTAAACAACCCGTTAGGCCGCTGATAAAATAAGGGTCTTAGCCAAAATTAACGAAGGTTTTAGGTTCAAAGTTAATTGACCGGTTAAACAAACAGATAATTTTTCATAGAATTGATTTAACGACTGAGTAACGTCATGTTGATAAGTGTCAGGTATCGGCGCTGCAATCCACTCACCAAGCTTGTTATAAATACCAAATTGATAATGATATTCAAACGTATCACTAACTAACTCCATCTCTAGCCACCATCCATAAAACTCACGAAATTCAGGCTCAATCTCAGCATCAATGCAAATGCTAAAACAATCAAAATAAAAAGAGGTTGGTTGGCAGTGATGCTCTCTTAAATAAGGACCAAGTGCATTTAAAATACGAATACGCTTACGGAAATAGATCAGATCGGGGTCATTCAGTATTGGCATAATGATTATCTCTTATTTGCTTATCGTGATGAATGAAGAGCGATAAAGGAGTCTCTCTAAATGTCAGGAAGAACTGTTAAGCATAGCTAATAATCAATAGTGGTCAAATAATAAAACTAAAATTAAGTCATTTTTCAGAATATAATATTAAAAGATAACAGCGTCGCAATTTACAACGCTGTTTAATAACGATAATACAGACTGACCTATATCCTAGGTAGTTTAATTAATCTTGCTTGCAGATTGGTTCTACAAATTCAATCGCCATATCCCAAGGTAACTCAATCCAAGTATTCTGACTAATAGCAGTAACAAAGTCGTCAACTAAATGCTCACCAAGTGGTTTCGCATAAACAGTCACGAATTTAGCTTTAGGATACATTTTACGAATTGTTTTCGCTGTTTCGCCACTATCAACTAAATCATCAATAATAATAAAACCTTCACCATCACCTGGTGCAGATTTTAATACTGTCATATCACGCTGATGATCGTGGTCATAACTTGAAATACATACAGTATCAACATGACGTAAGTCTAATTCACGCGCAAGAATAGCTGAAGGCACTAACCCACCACGACTAACCGCAATAATACCTTTCCACTGTGTTGCAGGAAGCAGCTTACGAGCAAGTTTACGCGTATCACGCTGTAAATCATCCCAAGATACTATAAATTTATCACTCATTTAACCAACCTCTATATACACTTAGCGAACGAACTAACGTGTAACTATATAAAATCATCAACGAAGGGTTTATGTACAAAAAATCCCTGATTTGTACACTCAATTTGCAACCCGTAAAGATACCAGCACTTGACCCGAAGGACAAGTTACCAGCTGCTAATTACCCCTTTTTGAGCATGATAAAACGACAACTTGTTTACGGTATCGCAGAACCATAGATTAACACAGTGCATTTGGAATATTCCCCTTTACTATCTCAATAAACTGGAACATCCTTTGTGCCATGCTAAATATAATGATTCATTCTAATTAAGGAGCTACCCTAGTGGCAAATTTAAGTAATTTAGAACCGCAAATTGTCTGGAATATTTTTGAGCAAATGTGCGCGCATCCACGCCCATCAAAACATGAAGAAAAGGTGTCTGCGTGGATCCAACAATTAGCTAAAGATCATAATGTTGAATGTAAAGAAGATAGCGTTGGTAATCTTATCTTACGTAAATCAGCTACGGCAGGCATGGAAGATCGTAAAGGTGTAGTTCTACAAGCGCACATGGACATGGTTCCGCAAAAAAATTCAGATACCGAGCATGACTTTATTACTGACCCTATCGATGCTTATGTTGACGGCGAGTGGGTGACAGCCCGTGGTACAACATTAGGTGCTGATAATGGTATTGGTCTAGCAGCAAGTCTTGCGGTTATTTGTTCAGACGATATTGAACATGGCCCTCTCGAAGTTCTCGTTACTATCGACGAAGAAGCAGGCATGACTGGTGCGTTTGGTCTTGAAGCGGGCTGGTTAGAAGGTGAAATCTTACTGAACACAGATTCAGAAGACGAAGGCGAAGTTTACATGGGTTGTGCTGGCGGCATCGATACAACAGTGTCTTTCCCTATCGAACGTGAAGACACTCCGACGGATCACCAAACATTTGAAGTATCTATTTCAGGCCTAAGAGGTGGTCACTCAGGTGTTGATATTCACCTTGGTCGCGGTAATGCCAACAAATTATTGGCTCGTCTTTTAAAAGAAGCTGGCCGTGATATGGGGGTTCGCCTTGTTGAGATTAACGGCGGTTCACTACGAAACGCAATTCCACGTGAAGCTTTTGCAGTTATTACTGTTGCGCCAACACAACGAGAAGAGTTTAAAGCGTGTTTAGAATTCTTTGCTAAAACAATTAAAAAAGAGCTTACAGCGACAGAACCTGATTTTTCAATCTCACTGTTCCCAGTTCCAAATGAACCGACAGTGATGACTCAAGATTGCCAGACTCGCCTTATTACTGCACTTAACGGTGTATTCAATGGTGTACTGCGCATGAGTGATGAGATTGAAGGGGTCGTTGAAACATCATCTAACCTCGGTGTAATTCAATCACGCGGTAAAGCTGTGCATATTCAATGCTTGATCCGCTCTTTAGCCGACTCTTGCCGTCTTGATGCACAAGAAATGATCGCATCGGTATTTGAACTTGCGGGTGCAGACGTGAAGTTTGACGGTGCTTACCCAGGTTGGAAACCAGATACCAGTTCACCAGTGATGCAGATTATGCGTGACGTATATGAAAAAGAGTTTGGTTCTGTACCAAAAATCATGGTTATCCATGCAGGCCTAGAGTGCGGTTTATTCAAGACATCATACCCAACGATGGACATGGCGTCATTTGGCCCAACGATCTGTTTCCCACATTCTCCAGATGAGAAAGTGAACATCAAAACTGTAGGCATGTTCTGGAAATACTTACTGGCGATCCTAAAAGCGATCCCGACGAAATAACGACCCCCCTTTATAAACCGCACTTCTCACATTGTTGATAACATGCGGTCAATGACAACAAAGCCAAGTTAACCACTTGGCTTTTTTATAGCTAGAATAGTAATATAAAACCAATTAACTTCCGATTGTACATAGCCACCGAAAAAGCATTTATAGTTCCATGACCCTACTTATGTTTACCCTGACCTCCTTGTTATTTGTTGTTGCCTTGTATATAGACATGCATTTAAGTATTAAAGCCGCGACCATTGTGAAATACAAAATTGATACAATAACCCAATTACTTCACAGCTAATAGTTACTACTCGTATATCTATTGAGGGATGACGCGGCTAAGCAATATTTGCTACAATTTAGTTATAAAACCGATCCGATTGAAAGAAAAAGCGAGTGATGATGAAAAAAATACCCATTTTAATAATCAGCCTAGCAAGTTGCTTTTCGACATTCGCAGTTCAAGCAAATAACGCAGATGACGCATGGGATGCTTCTAAAGAGGCCATGGGAGAAGCATGGGATAAAACAAGAGAAGCAACCAATAAAGCAATGGAAGCCGCGAAAAGTAAAACGGAAGAACTATTAGAGAATAGTACGGATAACAGCGATGAGTGGTTCGAATCCTTAAAACAAGGTGCAGAGTCAGGCTGGGATAAAACTAAGCAAAAAATAGAAGAGTTGCAAAAAGAATTAGATGAAGCCAAAAAATCAGCATCAGAAGAAAATGAAGAAAAAGAGACACAATCAACACCAGAAGCAGCGCCGGTTGATAACACAACGCCTGAATGGCAAAAAGCTTAGTTCTAACGAGTCAGAACTAAGCCTTATTAACAACCAAGCGATATTAGTGGCAGCTTGAACTTAAATTCCGCTACCACCCACTTCATCATTTTCTTCATGTAGACCACACTCACGCTTCAAACCAAAGAAGCGTGTTTCTTCTTCCGTCATCCCAGGTTGCAGCGGTTGTGACGTATGCACATCACCGACCGAGACATAATTCTGCTCCCACAACGGATGATAATTCAACCCATTATTTTTCAGATAATAATGAATTTCTTTATTGGTCCAATCAATAATAGGCAAAAATTTAAAACAGCCATTTTGAATAGACAATACCGGTAATGCTTCGCGACTTGATGACTGACTACGGCGTAATCCAGAAAACCATACTTGCGCACCTAATTCTTTAAGTGCGCGTTTCATTGGTTCTACTTTATTAAGCACATTATATTGCGTGATCCCTTCAACACCCTGCTCCCATAACTTACCATAACGCGACTCCTGCCAAGCAGGTGACTGTGGCGCAGTATATATTTGTAAATTAAGGCTTAGCTGCTGAGTTAACTCATCAATAAACTGATAGGTTTCAGAAAATAAATATCCTGTATCGGTTAAAATAACCGGAATATCAGGCTTAAACTGTGTTAACAAATGTAAACATACAGCGGCTTGAATACCAAAGCTCGATGACAATACTAACTTGTCACCCAACTCAGTGGCAGCCCAGTCGACACGTTGCTCTGCGGTCATCTCCTCTAGCTGAGCATTAACCACAGCTAAAGCTGCTTTCTGGCTCGCCTTATCTAACGTTAATAATTCATCTAGGTTCAATCTAGCCATGGAAATCTCTCGACGCTATAATTACAGGTTTAATCACTTCACGACGTACCACGAAATCACCGAAACGTTCGTCTGGTAATGCATTGGTTGCCCATTCAGCAATTAATTCATCAAGAATCGTTAAGATCTCAGTTTCACCAATATTCTCACGATACATCTTGTTTAAACGCATGCCGTTATTCTTCGCGCCCAAATACATATTGTATTTGCCCGGACCTTTACCAACAAAGCCAACTTCCGCTAAAAATGGACGACCACAACCATTGGGACAACCTGTCATACGCATCACAAAGTGCTCGTCAGGAATACCGTGTTTTGTTAGCAAACCCTCAACTTTAGTCACCAATGATGGTAAATAACGTTCTGCTTCAGCCATTGCTAACGCACATGTCGGCAGTGCAACACACGCCATTGAGTTCAAGCGTTGCTGACTTAATTCGTCGGAGTACAGACCATATAAACGTGCGAGACGTTCGATTTGTTCTTTATCTTGCTCTGCTACACCGGCAATGATTAAATTTTGGTTGGCTGTCATTCTAAAATCACCTTGGTGGATCTTAGCAATTTCAACTAACCCTGTTTTAATTGGATGTGTTTCGGTATCAACAATACGGCCATTTTCAATAAATAGAGTTAAATGCCATTTATTATCAACGCCTTTGATCCAGCCAAAACGATCTCCACGAGTGGTAAATTCAATTGCTTTTGGTGCTTCGAACTTAATACCTGAGCGTAGTTCGACTTCTGCGCGGAATTTATCCACACCGTTATCTTCAAGTGTATATTTCAAGCGAGCACGTTTACGATCAGTACGGCAACCCCAATCACGTTGTACTGTTAATACCGCTTTCGCGATTTCAACTGCATCTTCTGGTTTTACAAAACCAAAATCATCGGCCAAACGCGGGAAAGTATTCACATCACCATGCGTTGTTCCCATGCCTCCACCAACTAATACATTGAAGCCTGCTAATTTACCGTTATCACCAACCGCTACAAAGTTTAAGTCATTAGCGTGAATATCTACATCATTGTGTGGCGGGATAGCAACTGCAATCTTAAATTTACGCGGTAAATAAGTTGGTCCATACATAGACTCAACCTCATTACTATGCACTTTTTCACCGTCTAACCAGAGTTCTGCATACGCATTGGTGTTTGGTAATAAGTCATCACTTAAACGAATTGCCCACGCATAAGCTTCTTGATGTAATGCTGATTCAACTGGATTTGGCGTACACATTACATTACGGTTCACATCACCACATGCCGCAATCGAATCTAAGTTAACCGACCCCAACGCTTGGATAAGTGGTTTCACTTGTGGCTTTAAAATACCGTGATACTGAAACGTTTGACGCGTCGTTAAGCGGATGCTGCCATAAATAGTTAAATCACTGGCAATACGATCGATCTCGAGCCATTGTTCAGGGCTACAAATACCACCAGGAACACGTGCTCGTAACATAAAGCTATGACGAGGTTCTAATTTTTGTTTCTGACGTTCGGCACGAATATCACGATCATCTTGTTGATAGAAGCCATGGAATTTCGTTAATTGCATATCATCATCTGACAGCCCGCCAGTGATTTGATTCGCAAGACCTTCAGCAATGGTGCCACGTAAAAGGTTACTTTCCGTTTTAATGCGTTCGTTAACCGCTAATTTCTTGTCGCTCATCAGTAAACATCCCTCTGATAACGTTTATTTCGACGTAGTTCAGCGACATACTCTTCTGCTTCACTACGCACTAATTTACCTTGTTCTGCTACAATCTCGATCAATGCTTCATTCACATCTTTCGCCATTCTATCGCCATCACCGCAAACATAAACATGTGCACCTTGTTCTAACCAAGTATACAGTTCTGCGGCATTTTCACGTAAACGGTCTTGTACATAAATCTTCTCGGCTTGGTCGCGTGAGAACGCTACATCCATCTTAGTCAATAGACCCGATTTCAAGTAGTCCTGCCATTCAGTTTGATACAAGAAGTCATCAGTAAAGTGTTGGTTACCAAAAAATAACCAGTTATTTCCTGCAGCTTCACGTACATCACGTTCTTGTACAAAGGCACGGAATGGTGCAATTCCAGTACCAGGACCAATCATGATCACAGGTGTATCATCATTATTTGGTAAACGGAAGTTATCGTTATGCTCAACAAAGACTTCAACCTCAGCCCCTTCTTCAAGACGTTGAAGGAAACCAGAAGCACCACCAATGCGTTGCTCACCACTTTGCTGATAATCAACTACTGCAACCGTTAAATGAACTTCGCCTTCTGCTTCATTAGGACTTGAGGCGATTGAATAAAGACGTGGTGTTAACTTGCGTAAACCACTAAGCAATTGCTCTGCTGTTAATTTTGCTTTCTTTTCGTCAATCACATCTAAGATTTGGCGACCATAACAATAGTGACGTAACGCTGTTTTATCATCGAGTAATTTTGCTAATTTTTTCGAACCCGATATTTCAGCATAAGCCTGAATGAAGCTTGGATAACTCTGGGTTAATTCGAAACGATTAATCAGAGCATCACGTAAACTTTCAGTTTCATTCGCCACGGTAACGGTTTGTGTTCCATCTAATTCCAGTTGTTCTAAAATAGCATCGACAAGGATTGGATCATTCTTAAACCAGATCCCTAATGCATCACCAGCCTGATAGCTTATCCCGGAATCTTCTAACGCAATCTCAACATGACGAATGTCTTTACCTGAGAAACGTCCAGTAATCTTTTGATTCACTAATAATTCGGTTTTATATGGCTTCTTTTTAGAATAAGAATTCGCGACATGATTCGTCGCTACAGCGGCAATAGGAGCAGTATCAGTGGTCGCTTCTTTTAACGTTGTTTTAACAGCTGTAAGCGCCAATTCACTCCATATTGCAACCGCGTCATCATAATCAACATCGCAGTCTGCACGAGCAACGACAGCTTCAGCACCAAGGGCTGCTAAGCGTTCATCAAACTCTAATCCCGTTTGGCAATAAAATTCATAACTTGAATCACCTAATGCACAAACACTATATTTAAGTTCAGGTACTTTGGGCGCTTTCTTAGAGGCCAAGAACTCATGAAAGGTAATAGCATCATCAGGGGCTTCGCCCTCACCATTCGTACTCGCAACAATCAGCAAGTGCGATTCTGTTTTCAATTCTTTGGCTTTATAATCTGCCATATTAACAAGTCGGGCTGGAATACCTTGCGCTTGTGCCTGTTCATAAAGTTCTTCCGCTACGCCTTTAGCATTACCGGTTTGTGAACCAAATAAAATAGTCACACGTTGAGCAGGTTGAGAAACCGCTCCTTGCGCTTGTACTTGACCTCCAGATGCTTGACTTATCCCTGCCAAATACCCACTGACCCACGCGGTTTGCGTCGGAGACAAATCATTAAGTGCTAATTGCAATTTCGATAACTGCAGTTCACTCAACGGACTCGTCAATGATGATAGTTCCTTTAATAGCATATTACGGCTTCCACTGTGCTGAATTAATTAAAGGTTAACGACTGTTAAGGATAACCACAAAGAATAAATAATGATTTTTTATTCCTTTTTGTTATATGAAAACTACTTGGCTTGAGTATATATAACAAATAAACCACAAACATTATTAACATACCGCCTACCTAGCCTTAACATTAGCAGTTCAATTAAAGCTGTTTACATGGCAAAATAGTGGTTTATAAACACCATTAGCAGGATGAACAAATGGCAACTTATTTACTAACACAGTTAAATGAACAAGGCGTATTAACCTTAACCCTTAACCGATTAAATAAGCTCAATGCATTTAATAGTACATTTTATACTGAGCTAACAGAGGCTTTTAGCCAGGCCGATACTAACCCTGCTGTGCGCGTAGTGATACTTAGAGGTTCAGAGAATTGTTTTTGTGCGGGTAATGATATGGCCGACTTCATGAACGGGATGGACTTTTCTAAAGACCAGCCATTAGTACAATACATGCTTACCTTATTACATTTCACCAAACCAGTGATTGCGGCTGCAGCTGGCCCAGCTGTTGGTATTGGTACGACAATGTTAATGCACTGTGACCTAGTTTACCTTGCCGAGAACACTGTACTTCGCTTACCATTTACAGATCTTGCAGCTGTGCCTGAATATGCCGCAAGTCTGATATTACCCCGAATGGCGGGCCATCAGCGAGCATCTGAAATGATGTTGCTTGCCGACAAATTTGATGCACAAACAGCATTAGAAATTGGTCTTGCTAATAAAATATTACCTGCGGATGAATTATTTGCGATGGCAGAAAAAAGCGCCTTAAAGCTCGCAGCTAAAGCCCCTGCTTCATTACGTAACACCAAAAAATTAATGAAAGCTGAGTTAATTAGCCAGATAGAAAAAGTGATCCATATTGAGCTAGCGCATTTCTCGACAGCACTTGAAAGCGAAGAATCAAAAGAAGCAGTGAGCGCATTTATGCAAAAACGTAAACCAGATTTCTCACGATTCAATTAACAGATCAGATTTGTACTAACAGCCCAAGTTGGTACCTACTTATAGGTACCCGCTTGGCTACTAACAAATACAGTTATGAATAAGACACAAATAGAACAGAAAATTACGCTTTGTTTTCTGTTCTACTTTACCTCTCTAGATGGTCAGCGCATAATTAAGCCTTATACATGTTTATATTCCAATGAATATTAACAACCTATCTTGAGTTGTTAATTATACCCCCCGCTTTTCGCGGCATATATACGGTGTAATAACATGTCATTCTTATATTTAACGCGGTAAATAATTATGATAACAAACAGTGATGGTTATATTCAGCTTATCCATTTTTTAGCTGACAACTTAGCTATTTTTGAAAACCATAGCCAACAGAACGCTTCAACAACAGATACAATTGGGGATATTTTTTCTGAACATATCGCCAGTAATACTATGACTGTTTGTAATCAACATCAGCAGCTTACTGAAAAGCACCGCTTTGTGATTATCCGTGAAATAGACGCGATTGTCGGTGATTTAGAAGAAGTATTATCAAGTGCTTGGGATGTACCGCCAAGTAATGAACAAATGGCATTTATCGAAGAGTTTGTAGGTTTAATGAAGAATCTATTTGATAGTGAAATATCTAAATTAGTATAAGTGTCCTAACGTAGTAAATTAAGCTTAATAAAAAGCCAGCTCATATTATATGCGCTGGCTTTTATAGTTATGATAACGCTATATTATGCTTTTAAACAGCGTTCGCCACGTGCGATACCACAAACACCACTTCGAACCACTTCAACAATCTCAGTATGTGATGCTAATGTTTCGATGAAAGCATCAAGCTTGTCGCTGTCACCCGCCAGTTGTACGGTATATAAAGAATCCGTGATATCAACAATTTGCCCACGGAAAATATCTGATGTACGTTTCACTTCTGCGCGTACAAAACCTGCAGCTTTTACTTTAATAAGTAATAGCTCACGCTCAATATGCGCACCTTCAGTCAGATCACTTACTTTTAATACATCAATCAGCTTATTTAATTGCTTCATGATTTGTTCAATCACAGCACGGTCACCGTTCGTGACTAACGTCAAACGTGATAATGTTTCATCATCTGTCGTTGATACAGTCAAAGATTCAATGTTATAACCACGTTGTGAGAACAGGCCAACGATACGTGACAAAGCACCCGATTCATTTTCTGTTAATATTGAAATTATACGTCTCATGATGTGGTTTTCTCCGTCTTACTTAAATACATATCGTCCATTGCGCCATATTTAATTTGCATCGGATATACATGTTCTTCTGGATCAATAATAATATCCATAAATACAACACGATTTTTATTTTCTTCCGAGAAGCACTCAGCAAACGCATTATCAAGATCTTCAGGTTTACTTACCTGAATACCAACGTGATGATAAGCTTCTGCTAATTTAACAAAATCAGGCATAGACTCCATATAAGAATGAGAATGACGACCATCATAGAACATTTTCTGCCACTGCTTAACCATGCCTAGCGCACCGTTATTCAGGGTAATAATCTTCACCGCAATACCATACTGTAGGCATGTAGATAGCTCTTGAATGTTCATTTGAATTGAACCATCGCCCGAGATACAACATACAACTTTTTCTGGGTGTGCAATTTTAGCACCCATAGCTGCTGGGAAACCAAAGCCCATCGTGCCGAGACCACCAGAGTTGATCCATTGACGCGGTTTATCATACGGATAGTACAAGGCACCAAACATTTGATGCTGACCTACATCCGAGGCAATAATCGCTTTACCCTCTGTATGTTTATATAAGCCTTCGATAACGGCTTGCGGTTTAATTGACGAACCTGTTTCATAACTTAAGCATTGCTTAGTACGCCAGCCATCAATTTCTTTCCACCACGTACCACGCTCTTCCTTATTGGCCGTAACTTGCAGTTCATCAATAATCTCTAGCATCTGCTCAACAACCACTTCGATAGAACCAACAATTGGAATATCTGCATGGACTGTTTTCGAAATTGACGTTGGATCGATATCTACATGAATGATTTTGGCGTCTGGACAAAATTTATCAATCGCATTCGTTACACGATCATCAAAACGTGCACCAAGGCAAATAATAAGATCCGAGTTGTGCATCGTCTTATTCGCTTCAAACGTACCATGCATGCCTAACATGCCGATATTTTGTGGGTGTGTGCCTGGGAATATACCCAGTCCCATCAAAGTATTCGTTACCGGTAGGTTTAGCTGTTCAGCAAATTTCAGTACTTGCGCTTCAGCATTTGCAATAACTGCACCGCCACCAACATACAACACTGGTTTTTTCGCAGTGGCAATCGCTTTAACCGCTTTACGTATTTGTCCTTTATGACCCGATTTAACAGGATTATATGAACGCATAGAGACGTTTTCAGGGTATTTGTACGGAAATTTCAATAATGGATTTTGCGTATCTTTTGGTAAATCAATCACTACAGGCCCAGGACGACCTGTTGATGCGATATAATACGCTTTTTTGATTGCATCAGGAATATCAGCAGCAGTTTTACATAAAAAGCTGTGCTTCACGACAGGACGAGAAACGCCCATCATGTCCGTTTCCTGGAATGCATCGTTACCGATCATTGAGGTAGGAACCTGACCTGATAAAACAACAAGAGGAATCGAGTCCATATATGCTGTTGCAATACCTGTAATACAGTTTGTTGCACCTGGTCCAGATGTAACAAGGACCGTACCAACTTTCCCTGTTGAACGTGCATAACCATCTGCAGCATGTACTGCTGCTTGCTCATGACGCACTAAAAAATGTTCAATTTGACTTGATTCGAATAACGCATCATAAATATCAAGAACAGAGCCACCAGGATAACCGAAGATATGCTCAATACCTTCATCTTCCAGTGAGCGGATTACCATTTCGGCACCAGACAACATTTCCATAAGCAGGCCCTCCCGGCCCATATCCTAATTCTAGTTTGACAACTGTCCACATTGTAACAAATTGGTTACAAGTTTAAACTTCCCATTGAATTAGATTTAACTTTATTTTTATTGGTTTATTTATTGAAATTAACAAAATAAAATCATCTTTAAAAGTGATATGAGAAATTAAATATCAAAAAAATTCATCATCATCTCTAATAACGATATATTTCGGTCTGAAATTAGGAGGGAACAAAGAAGGTTTAATTATCAAGTAACTGATTTAAAATAATAAAATATACATATTAAGATATTAGTCATGTAATAGCATAGCTCAACGTAAAAACAACCCACTTAAAAAATAACTAAATTAATGAAAGATATTTAATTATGCCAATGGTTGCTCAATCATTTCAATGACCATATTTTCATTTCGGTTCGCCAACCACATATTTAATGTTGATAATGACATCGGTTTTGCGTACCAATATCCCTGTACCTTAGAGCAACCTTGCTTTAACAAAAATTCAGCTTGCTCGATCTGTTCAATACCTTCACCGAGTAATTCTAGTTTTAAAGCGTCACCCATCGCACAAATACCTTTGACAATATTCTGACTACGCTCTGAATCAACGACACCTTCAATAAAACTACGATCGAGCTTAATGCCATGAAATTGAAATTTGTGTAGGTAGCTAAATGAAGAATAACCGGTACCAAAATCATCAATCCATAATTTAATACCTAAATTATTTAATTCACGTAAGACACGTAAATTATGACTGTCTGCATTCATTAATGTTGTTTCAGTGATCTCAAAATGGATCTGACTCGGTAATAACGAATAACAAGCCAAAATACTTCTAACATTATGTACAAAAGCACGATCAGCAAGTTGCTGTGGCGCAATATTAATGGCAATAAAGTAATCAGGATTACTCACCTGCAACAAAGACAAATCACTACAAACCTGCTTAATAATCCACTGTCCCATAGGCACAATAAGACCGGTTTTCTCTGCAACAGGAATAAAGTCATCGGGTGGTACCAAGCCTCGAACCGGATGATTCCAACGAATTAACGCTTCAAATCCCAGTTCCTTTTCTGTGGCGATATCAATAACGGGTTGATAATAAATTTCAAACTCTCCCTTACTAATCGCCGTATTAATCTCTTGTTCTAGGTTTACTCGATACTCTAATTCTCGCATGTATTCTGGTTTGAAAAAGGCAACGCCATGCTTTCCAGACGCCTTTACTTTGTACATTGCCATGTCTGCTTTTCTCAGTAATGCATCGCTACAAGTACCATGTTCAGGACTGATACTGACACCAATACTGACACCAATAGATATACTCTCACCAGACAACTCAATTTTTCGGCGAACGTTTTTCAGCAGTTTGTGCAAGATAGGCGCGATATCGTTGACTTCTGAAATACCCATAATGAGAATAGCAAACTCATCGCCACCAATACGGAAAATATTTGTCTTATACAAATTCGGTTGTGGTGTGTTATCTAACGATAATTTAATACGTTGCGCTATGATTGCGATAACTTGATCGCCCACTTTATGACCTAATGTATCATTGATATTTTTAAGGTCGTCTAAATCCAGAATACATAACGCAACCTTACCTTTTCCCATACTCGCATCAAGTTTCTCTAAAAATTTAAAGCGATTAGCTAACCCAGTGCCACTATCTAAATAAGCCGATAGGTCCAGCTCTACAAGTTGCCCTTGCAGGTTATGTAGTTCCAAATTTATTTTCCGCAAAGTCCGCTTATAACGATACGCCTTATAGGCACACACCACCCCCATGACACTAGCAAGCACGGTAATAATTGGTGAACTCTGAATACTCATACTTACATGGTACAGTTCTAATAAAAAGAACCAGGCAATATCACTGGAAAACATTAAAATATAAAAACAAGAAAATAACGCAAGTAAGCCACCTAATACAATTGAGGTGAATATTACTTTACGCCATTGACGCGAATAATTTTTGGTATTAAGCCTGTTCATATTAGCACTATCCATTGTTACCAATCTGCTTACCCATATTGAGTTAAGATTAGTCTAGATAAATAACAATGGCGTGAATAATTTACGACGCTTAGTAAGAAATAGTCGAAAGTGTTAGAGCAATAAATATTACTAAGTAATAAATATGATCAAGAAATAGTACTCCCGCTGTGAGCAACAAAAAAATGTACAACGGGATTAATCATGAGAAGTGTAAAGACTTAAGACTTTGCATTTTTTCCTTTTTTTACAGTGCTATACATACTTTCGATCAAGCTACTATAACGTTCCTGAATAACTTTACGCTTTAATTTAAGTGTTGGTGTTAACTCACCTTTTTCATTGGTAAAAGGTGACGCCATCAACTTAAATTTTTTCACTTGCTCAAACTTAGCCAGCTCTTTCTGCATCTCTTTAACACGCTCATCGAGTAACTCAACAATCTTGGTATGTTTAAGTAATTCAACATAGGATTCATATTTTAGATTAAGCATTTTAGCGTGCTCTTCAATCGCTTCTTGGGCAGGAACAATCAACGCAGAAGCATATTTTCTTGCATCAGCAAATACGGCGACTTGCTCAATGAAGCGATCACGACCTAACGTACCTTCAATTAACTGAGGGGCGATATATTTACCGCATTCAGTTTTCATTAAGTCTTTCAAACGGTCTGTAATATATAAGTAGCCATTTTCATCAATCGCGCCAGCATCACCTGTTTTTAACCATTCACCATCAAATGTTTTTGCTGTTTCTTCTGGTTTATTAAAGTAACCGCGCATGACCGTCGGACTTTTTATCAAAATTTCATTTTCATGACCCAATTTCACTTCAATGCCAGGTAGAACCGACCCGATAGAGCCTAATTTAAAATCTTTAGAATAACAGCTTACTGTAGCAACAGTTTCTGTCATCCCATAACCGTATTTAAGATGGATGCCGATTGCTTGAAAGAATAAATTAACTTCATCATCAAGCTTTGCACCAGAACAAGGGAAGAAACGTACCTTACCACCAAATACTGCGCGTAATTTGGTGAATACTAATTTATCGGCAATTGCATGTTGTAATTTCAATAGCGGTGATACAAGCGTACCCGCTTGTTGTGCTTCAAAACGTTTCTTACCAATAGCGACAGCCCAATGAAATAATTTTTTACGTGCCGTGGGAGCATTCTCAACTTTATTCATCATCGTAGTATGAATTTTTTCATACAAACGAGGTACTGCGCACATCACTGTAGGCTGGGTATCAGTTAAACCTTTTTGGATTCTTGCCGGATCTTTAAGATACGTATTTTCAGCTCCCCAAAATAATGTATTAAACGTCCAAATACGTTCAAATACATGACTTAACGGTAAAAATGCTAATGAAATATCATGTTCTTCTAAACGTGTTTCCGGCTCATTCACAGCCAATGCAGCTTGAATGTTCGCATAATCAAGCATCACACCTTTCGGCTCACCTGTCGTACCAGAGGTATATATTAACGTAACGAGATCATCGGTTTTTGCATTATCAATACGGTGTTCTAATGCTATCGATGATGAACTACCAGGGGTGAACACCAGCATATCGGCATAGGCAACCACGCGGGGATCATCGGGTAAAGTGACAGTTGAAGAAAAAACAATAAGCAACCGCAGTGATTCACACTTATCAAGTAATGGCAGTGCAAGTTTTAATTCAGCTTTATCACCAATAAACATACAGGTAATCTTAGCATCGTTAATAATGTACTCTGCTTGTGATGCCGTACTACTTGGATAAAGCGGCACAGAAACAGCACGGCACTGCTGTAAAGCCAGATCGGCAATCGTCCATTCAGGTAAATTATTTGACCAAATACCAACTTTATCCTGAACTTTAAGTCCACGGTTAAGCAAATTATTTGCAAGTCCTTCAATACGCTCGCCCATCTGTTTCCAGCTAATGCGATCCCAGCCTGTTTTCGTTTTACTTTTCAGGGCTGTTTTATCTTGATATTTCTCAATCCTTGCAAGGATCTGGTTTACGAAATGCTGACTCATGTCTATTTCTCATGTTAATTCGGGCGCAAACAAACTCGGCTTACACTTGTAAGCCTGAGAGGGTAGCTTGTGAAATTTCATTTGTAAAATAAATGAATATTTTATAACCTATTTAACACTCAAAAAGCTAATAATACCGTTACTTTAATTAAAAATCGGATCATATCGCCGAAATTTATAACATATTCGGTCACAAATATATCTAATGACTGGCTAGATGTGACCAACTATCTAATGGCTCATCACAGGCTCTTTCAACTAAGGAAATATCGATCCCCATATCCGTTAGCTCTTTTAGTGTCAGGTCATCTGCAAGCTCAACCATCTCACCTTGTTCATTTTTAAATAACATATCCCACCTCATGATCAAAAATCTATTTTAAGTGTGGCATAGATCAAGAAAAGGTCTAATATTCCTACTTCATAAGGTGAAGCTCTATTTATCCTATAATACAAGGAACTTCCCCTCCTCCACGAATCAGTTATATAGTCAATCGACGCCAAGGTGCAGCCTCAGAGGCGGCCCTGTATATAAATTAATTGACAAAAAACGACCAAGCCTGTAAAGATTAAGACATAAGATTAATTTATACATATAGATGGCTATTTATCGCAAGCTAAGAATAATACGCGGCGCAGAGATACTTTTATATGTAACGGCAATTGAAGGATTCATAATGTCAAACCAGGTTATTATTTTTGATACGACCTTGAGGGATGGAGAGCAAGCATTATCAGCGAGCTTAACCGTAAAAGAAAAGTTACAAATAGCCTTTGCACTTGAACGTTTAGGTGTTGATGTAATGGAAGTTGGTTTTCCAATTTCATCACCTGGTGATTTTGAGTCCGTGCAGACGATCGCACGTAATATTAAAAACAGCCGTGTTTGTGCCCTATCTCGTGCATTAGAAAAAGACATTGATGCTGCAGGACAAGCGCTTTCTGTTGCGAAAGACTTCCGTATTCATACCTTCATTTCAACATCTGACATTCATGTAAAAAGCAAACTAAAACGTAGTTTTGATGATGTTCTAGAAATGGGTCGCCACGCCATTAAGCATGCGCGTCGCTACACCGATGACGTAGAGTTTTCTTGCGAAGATGCAGGCCGTACCCCTATAGATAACCTATGTCGAATGGTTGAAGAAGCGATTAAAGCTGGTGCAACGACGATTAATATCCCCGATACAGTTGGTTATACTGTGCCATCGCAATTCGGCGGCATCATCACTAATTTATTCAATCGAGTCCCGAATATTGATCAAGCTGTGATCTCGGTACATTGTCACGATGATTTGGGTCTCTCTGTAGCTAACTCAATTGCAGCAGTTGAACAAGGCGCACGTCAAATCGAGTGCACGGTCAATGGTATTGGTGAACGAGCAGGTAACTGTTCATTAGAAGAAATTGCAATGATCTTGCAAACACGCCAAGATTTATTAGGTAAGACCACCAATATTAACCCGCAAGAAATTTACCGTACCAGCCAATTAGTCAGTCAACTCTGCAACATGCCAGTACAGGCTAATAAAGCAATTGTTGGTGCTAATGCATTTTCACATTCCTCAGGTATTCACCAAGATGGTGTGTTAAAAGCAAAAAATACCTATGAAATTATTACCCCAGAAAGCATTGGTCTAACGCAAAACAAATTAAACCTAACCTCACGTTCAGGTCGTCATGTGATCAAACATCGTATGGCAGATCTTGGCTATACCGACCAAGATTATAATCTTGATGAACTGTACGAAAGCTTTTTGCAATTGGCCGATAAAAAAGGCCAAGTATTCGATTATGATCTTGAAGCGTTAATCTTCTTTAATAATTTGCACGAAGATGAAGAACACTTTAAATTAGATTATCTCAGTGTTCAGTCCGGTTCTGGTGTGAAATCAACCGCTACTATTAGCTTGATCTCACAACTAGAAACAACAGATAAGTCTTGCACAAATACTGAAGCTGCGATTGGTAACGGTCCGGTTGATGCTGTTTATAAATGTTTAAGTCGTATTTCAGGTTTCGATATCGATATCGCCAAATACCACATTACAGCAAAAGGGGAAGGTAAAGACGCTCTGGGTCAAGTCGATATAGTCGCGACGTATGAAGGCCGTAAATTCCACGGCATCGGCTTAGCCACAGATATCATTGAATCTTCGGCACTGGCTTATATCCACGTAATGAATAATATCCATCGCTCAAACGCGGTAGAACAACAAAAACTAAAAAAACAAAATCAATAATATAGAGAAGGCGGCTAAGGATGACTGTAACAAAACACAATATTGCTGTATTACCAGGTGACGGTATCGGTCCAGAAGTAATGGCGGAAGCAATTAAAGTACTTGCTGCTGTGCAAAGTAAGTTTAATTTAGAACTAACGTATGATTTTAATGACGTTGGTGGTATTGCTATCGATAACCACGGTACTCCATTACCAGCAAGCACACTCACTGCGTGTGAAAATTCAGATGCCATCTTATTCGGCTCTGTAGGTGGTCCAAAATGGGAAGGACTACCACCACAAGAGCAACCAGAACGTGGTGCATTATTACCATTACGTGGCCACTTCAAGCTCTTTTGTAACCTACGTCCAGCAAAAATTTATGCAGGCTTAGAAAAATTCTCACCACTGCGTGCAGATATTTCAAACAACGGTTTTGACGTAGTCGTAGTACGTGAATTAACAGGTGGTATTTACTTCGGTTTACCAAAAGGTAACAAAGGCGAAGGGGCTGAAGAAACTGGTTTTGATACGATGTTATATAGCCGTGCGGAAGTTGATCGTATTGCTCGCATCGCCTTTGAAGCTGCGAAACTACGTGGTAATAAAGTAACCTCTGTTGATAAAGCTAACGTACTCGCAACATCTGTTTTATGGCGTAAAGTGGTACTAGAAGTCGCACAGGATTATCCAGAAGTTGAACTAGAACATATCTATGTCGATAATGCAGCAATGCAGTTGATCAAAGATCCATCGCAATTCGATGTACTACTTTGTGGCAACTTATTCGGTGATATCATCTCGGATGAATGTGCAATGATTACAGGTTCGATGGGTATGTTGCCGTCTGCAAGTATGAACGATTCTGATTTTGGTTTGTACGAACCAGCAGGTGGTTCAGCACCTGATATAGCAGGTAAAGGAATTGCGAATCCAATTGCACAGATCTTATCTGCGGCAATGATGCTACGTTACTCATTAAAACAAGAAGAAGCAGCACAAGCGATTGAGCAAGCGGTTTCATTTGTTTTAGAAGAAGGTTATGCAACGGGCGATTTACACAGTGCTGAAAATACTAAACCAGTACAAAGCACAGCACAAATGGGTGACTTAATTGCCGCTAAAGTTAGTGCTTAATATTTAATATAGTAACTCAAATTAGTCATGAACATTATACTTTTTTAATAAGGTAAATGGTTATAACGAACAAGGCCGATAGTGATAGTCACCATCGGCCTTTTTATTGGATTATCATGTTATCTGGCTTTATTTATAACTCAAATATAAATAAAGATGACTAAGTCAAACTGGTAAATTCAACACCTATTTGATAAATATCTCCGTCACTATCAACCCGTGTTACCTTCGCTTCAGCCTGTAGAGGCGGAACACGTGAATCGCCAGTCGGTAGAAAAATACTGACGCTATCATTCAATGAAAAATAGCTTTCAGGTACATCTAACGACATTCCACTGGCGCTTAAATCACGACAGATAGCGGTAACATTCTTTTCTTTATCCGTTACCTGAACCGGTGAGTCGATTAACATCCGATGATAACTACGTCGTTCTAAGTTAGCTTTTAGCACATCAATATCCCTCTTATTGCTATAGTTTATAAATGTTATCAAGTTATAAATAATCTAAAACTATGAATTGTTTTATCTTGTTTTGAGTATAGTCATCATTTATTAACTCGGCGTTGTATAACAACAATAATGAGATCCAAATAACTATTTGATTATAAAAGTCAGCTAGCAGTCCAACATGCCTTTATCGACAATAAAGTCGATGATCTGCTGCAAGCCAATTTCCTTTTTCATATTAGTAAATACATACGGCTTATCACCGCGCATACGCTTAGTATCCTGTTCCATCACTTCCAACGACGCGCCAACATAAGGAGCTAAGTCAATTTTATTAATGATTAATAGATCAGAACGAGTAATACCAGGGCCACCTTTACGTGGAATTTTTTCACCTTCAGCAACGTCAATCACATAAATCGTTAAGTCGGCTAATTCAGGACTAAAGGTTGCACTTAAATTATCACCACCACTTTCGACAAATACCACATCGAGCGTTTTGTGTAGCTTAGCTAACTCTTCAACCGCCGCTAGATTCATTGATGCGTCTTCACGGATCGCCGTATGTGGACAACCACCAGTTTCAACTCCGATAATACGATCAGCTTCCAACGCCCCCGCACGGGTTAAGATCTTAGCGTCTTCTTGGGTGTAAATATCATTCGTTACTACTGCGATATTATAAGTATCGCGAATGCTTTTACATAATACTTCTAATAATGCCGTTTTACCTGAGCCTACCGGACCACCAACACCAATACGTAATGGTTGTTTAAATTCTATCATTGCAAATCCTTATGAGCGAAATAATCGCGTATATTGCTGTTCATGTCGGCAGCTCGCCATCACCTGAGCGGGCGTGAAACTACCAATATCTTGATCGTCTATCGCCAATGCCTGTTGCACAGCGGCAGGGATCATCCCTGCTAATTTCATTAATAATTGCTGGCCATCACTTTGCCCCAATGGCACTAATTTAATGCCAACAACAATAGTATTTTCTAACCAACTCCAGAGATAACCACCCAACGCTTTTTCTAATGGAATGGCCCACTGATTAATAGCCAATGCAAACGCGGCCAGCTGTGTCGTTTCAACGATGTTAGCCAGTTCACTATCGTCCAATGATATGCCTAACCTTGGTAATAGACGGACAAAAGCTAAACCACGCTGTCGCTCTTCTAAACGCATTTCTTTGGTTTCTCTGCTAGCCACTAAATAATCACACCAAGTCTTCGCCTGCTGATGATCCTTGTTGGCTAAACAGCTCTGTAAACGGATAAGAATGGGTAGCTCTAGACTCGCTAAACTTTCGAACATTTGTCCAGATAGCCAATCTTCTAACGTAGCAACATTTGTCACCCAACCTTTCTCAATTGCCCATTCAAGCCCTTGTGAGTAAGTAAAGCCACCCACAGGTAGCGAAGGACTAATCAACTGATAAAGCCGTAATTCAGCTAACATATTATCCATAGCGACTTCCACCCGTGTTGCTGATAATTAATGTTCATGAGGATGTACGTATTCTTCCTCATTACTATGTGAATGACCACCTGTGGTGCCACCATAAGCCCCCCGTTCAGGTTGGAAGGCCGCCTCCTCAACAGTGACTCCCAAACCTAAACCTATCAACATGTCATCTAATACATGATCATGTTGAAAACGACACCATCCGGCTTCAACTTGCAATGGTACATGGCGGTTACCTAAGTGATAACAGCCTCGAGCAAACAAGGTAGGATCATCACAACGCGCCGTTGAAACCAGCTCTTTTGCGGCAATAACTTCGACAATAAAGTCATCGTCCGTGGTTAATTGTGTACCATGCTCTAATAGCTGACCACGAGGTAAAAACAATCCCGCATCACGGCCATCTTCTAACTGAACCTTAAGACGACTCTTAGTGCGCTGTAACATGGTCAAACACACATAAGCATCAACATAATTAGCTGCTACAGTTAATATTTGCGTTAATTTGATCATTCATATTCCTTATTATAAAATTACGTAGACCAGATCCGCGGTGCGTCAGGCATATAACCAAGCCACGCTTCTCTAACTGCAGACCAGATCTGAACGAAACTCGCCATCATAGGTTCTGTATGTTGCCCCAGCGCCCTAACGACTAATAATCCCTCTAATTCACTGGCACCAAGCAATACCCTATCTCCGAAACGTGCTTGCTGTTCATTGATGACCAGGTTAATACGACTGACAAGTGCGTCATCCACTGGGCTAATATACAAACAGCCCATCATCGGGTAACCCCGTAACGAAGCAGCATAGTCCAGCTGGGTTTTATTCTGCAGTCGTAAATTTTCGGCAAGTAATAATTTACCATCACGAAAAATATGTGTTTGTCCGATAATTTTTCCATGGGTAAAGTCTTCATCTAATACAGGACGACCAAAACACTGCATTTCCCAGCCGATAAAACGGGCATTTCCTTCCAACTTAACATCGGTAGTCAACCTTACCTCTGCACCAGTAAAGAAGATATTTTCCATCGGTAGCCACTCTAAAAAAGCACCGTCAGCGGCAGTTAATTCCTGAGATTGCCACGCTGTATCGCCATTACTGCGATAAAATTTTGTCGCTCCCGGCGTAGTGAGTAACGCATGCGACGCTGAATTGACATTAATATCAAAACTAAGCTGATCACCACCAACGACACCACCAGGAGGATGTAACAGATAGGTATGACACGTTCCCCCTTCAGGGTAAAAGGTTTTCTGCACAGCTAAAGGACCGACTTGCTGGCGCTCAAGCAACCGTGTTTTACCACCTTTCACACCATATTTAAGTCGGATCTCGGCGCGCCAACCTTGCTCACTATCAGGGCGAGAGAACCGAATAGTCGATGGAAAACTCATCAATTTAAGCCCCTAAAAAGGCAACTAATACTCCACTTAAACCCAGCCATGGGCTTAGCCATTTAGCACTTATTTGTCGGCCAATCACAGCACCAAGCGTTAATAAAGCAGCGGCACTGATTAACATACCCGGCACAAATAGCACTAACTGCGCAGCAGGTGCTTCAACACCGTGTGCCCAACCATGGAACAACACCATGACTACTGCTGCACTCGATAATAAGTTAACCTTTGCAGCGACTTGCTGGCTTTGCTTCCAAACTGCTACCGCAACAATAAATACAGACGCTAAAATTAAGCTTTCCATTCCTGTAATCAAACCTGTTAACGCACCAAAACCAGTACCGATTAACATAGTAACTAACGCACCAAGAATAATACTCACTTGCTTACCTTTCATTTGTGCCGCTAAAAAACCCACACCTAATAGCATAACAAAATGGTCTAATCCCATTAATGGATGCAATAAACCATCGGTAAATGTACTTGCCATGAAAGTTTCAGGACCAGTATGTGCCAGTACTGAACCAGAAAATACCGCTGTTGATATTGCAGTTAATCCCGCAGCTAAAGAAATGACTTTTTTTGAGGCACCTTGCTCTGAAACTGCTTGTTTTGAAAATAGAGATTTAAACATTACTTTTTCCTTAAAATAATTTATAACAAAATTTATACTGATGAATATTGATAATATCGACGCGTTAAAACATAAAGTATCGCTGCGCCATTGGTAGTACAGTGGCAGGTTCACACACTAACAACTCGCCATTAGCGCGTACTTGATAGGTCTGTGAGTCCACTTCAATGGTCGGTAACCAATCATTTAATATCATGTCAGATTTACGCAACTGGCGACAATCCTTAACCACACCAATCAAACTATTAAGCTGTAATTGCTCGGCAATGCCGTCCTGTTTAGCTTGCTGAGAAATAAACAACATGGATGTATTCTGTGAAGCTCGGCCAAAACTACCAAACATAGGGCGGTAATGAACTGGTTGTGGCGTTGGGATTGAAGCATTCGGATCGCCCATTGGGGCAGACGCAATCATGCCACCTTTGATAATTAAACTTGGTTTAACACCAAAAAATGCCGGTTTCCACAACACCAGATCCGCCAATTTCCCCACTTCAACAGAACCTACTTCATGACTCATGCCGTGTGTGATAGCAGGGTTAATGGTGTATTTAGCCACATAACGTTTAATACGGAAGTTATCATGGTGCGGAGGGTCTTGCGGCAAACTGCCACGCTGTACTTTCATTTTATGGGCTGTTTGCCAAGTACGTGAAATCACTTCACCTACGCGTCCCATTGCTTGCGAATCCGACGCGATCATCGAAAAAGCACCCAGATCATGCAAAATGTCTTCTGCTGCAATCGTTTCACGGCGAATGCGTGATTCAGCAAAAGCCACATCTTCAGCAATTGACGGTGATAAATGGTGGCATACCATTAACATATCTAGATGTTCGTCGATTGTGTTAACCGTATAAGGACGCGTTGGGTTGGTCGATGACGGCAATATGTTGGACTCACCGCAAGCACGAATAATATCTGGAGCATGACCGCCACCAGCGCCTTCGGTATGGTAAGTATGAATAACGCGATCGCCAATGGCATCTAAAGTGGATTCAACAAAACCAGATTCATTCAGGGTATCGGTGTGGATAGCGACTTGCACATCGGTTTCATCAGCAACGGTTAAGCAATTATCAATAGAGGCCGGGGTTGTGCCCCAATCCTCATGCAACTTTAGGCCTATCGCCCCCGCCGAAACTTGTTCATGCAAAGGCGCAGGTACACTCGCATTACCTTTACCTAACAAACCAAAATTCATTGGAAAGTGATCGAGAGACTCCAGCATACGATGAATATTCCAGGGCCCGGGCGTACAGGTTGTAGCGTTAGTCCCCGTAGCAGGCCCTGTTCCGCCACCAATCATGGTTGTAATACCCGAGGTTAACGCTTCATCTATTTGCTGTGGGCAGATAAAATGAATGTGAGAATCAACGCCACCAGCTGTAATAATCGACCCCTCAGCTGCGATAATCTCAGTACCTGGACCAATAATAATATCAACGCCAGACTGTACGTCTGGATTACCGGCTTTACCTATCGCGATAATACGCCCATTTTTAACGCCAATATCCGCCTTAACGATACCCCAATGATCGAGAATAACGGCATTCGTTATCACTAAATCTGGCGTATATTTCGAAGAAAGCTGACTCTGCCCCTGCCCATCACGAATGACCTTGCCACCGCCAAACTTAACTTCATCACCATAGCGGGTATAGTCATGCTCTACTTCTAACCACAGTTCTGTATCTGCTAATCTCAGCCTATCACCTGTTGTTGGCCCAAACATTTCACCGTATGCTTGTCTTGAAAGCTTTGCCATCTATTTATCCTCATCCTTGCTCGTCGAACCATCCTTACGTTGCTGCTCATCAATGCTGCCCATGATCTTACCCTGAAAACCGTAAATCATGCGATTGCCACCAAAGGCGACTAATTCAACAGTGCGACTTTGTCCCGGTTCAAAACGAATCGCAGTACCCGCAGCAATATTAAGCCGAAAACCTAAGGTAAGTTCACGTTCAAAGATCAGCGCATCATTCGCTTCATAGAAATGGTAATGCGAACCGATCTGAATAGGGCGATCGCCAACATTCGATACCGAAACCGAAATCGTAGGCATATCAGGATTTAAAGTTATATGGCCACTACCGACTTTCATTTCACCCGGGATCATGCCTGATCCTGTCTGTGTTTTATTTGCCATGACAACCCCTAAATTATCGGTTCGTGAACAGTGACAAGTTTGGTTCCGTCAGGAAACATAGCTTCGACTTGCACATCAGAGATCATCTCTGGCACACCTTCCATGACTTGTTCAGCTGTTAACACTGTCCGACCAAATGTCATTAATTCCGCCACAGTTCGGCCATCACGAGCCCCCTCCATAATCGCAGCACTAATAAGGGCAACAGATTCTGGATAATTCAACTTTACACCTCGCGCCAATCGACGCTCAGCCACTAAAGCCGCCGTAAACAACAATAATTTATCTTTCTCTCTCGGCGTTAATTCCATTTACATCTCCGTTTAAGTATTAGATCGCCAATGCGTTTTTATATTTTAGATTGTTTACACTATTTTGACATAGATGTTACCAATCCAACATGTTATTTACACAGTGAGATATTCTTTAATTAAATCATCCGTTAACATTTCTATCTTACTATTCGATGCTAGATCAAGTACAACGGCATCAAGCTACTAACCTATGTCTAAATAGGCAAGTGTTATGCCAGTAATCTTTAGATAGACATATGAAAACAATAAAGTAATTAAAAACAATTGGTTAAACCTGACTTTGTAGTCAACAAATAAGGTGTGTATAATAAATATGGGTATTATTGGTGCAAATACATATTTATATGCACCACTCAAAGGATAATTAAATCTAGATTCGTGAAAGTCAGAATAAATTTTGCGACAAATCCAAACTTTATGGATCTGCCGCAAACCTAAATGGAAAAAGTGTCTCAGTTAACCAGTGTGCGCATGCGGACTAGAATATTTCCATAACGGTGTCCAATACGATTTAAGTAACTCGCCGACCGCCTCACCTTCAATAAGATAATTAACTTCAGAAAGATTACCTGGGTACATATTGTCAGACCCAACAATACATACTTCATCATCAACAATCATAATCTTGGCATGATTCCCAGGTGCTGCATCCACGCGGCCATAAAAATAACCACTGGCACTAATAGTCGTCCAGAATGGATGCCCAATAATCCCATTTTTAGGCGGTTCTTCCGATAACGATTTGCCTTTTAAAGTCGCCGTTCGACCTTCGATTGGTAATTCTGGCCACTTATATGTTTCCCCTTCGTCTTGCTTATCGAACGGTACTTGATCCGTATAAAAAAATGGCGCAACAAATAATCGCGATAATGTATCGGCACGTTTTCCATCACTATCATCAAGTAGGGTGTCAGTATCTACATCGTGGGTGATGTAATATTTAATTAATTCAAATGTGCGAACGGCACCCGAACCAAATGAATATTGATCACCAGCTGCACCCGCTCCTGCATCTAATGGAGAAACAACAATCTGAACATCCAAATTTTCATTTTTTAATAATGCTTCAATGATCCAATGACACACTACATGATCTTTCCAGTTCTTTTTCCAAGCACTAATGACATCCTGCTGTGACATGCGAATACTGCTTTTTGCATTTAAAATAAGGCTTTTCTTCATAATTTCAGAACCTATTTTAAAATCAGTGTCTCGGTTAGGGCCAGTCCAGTATTTACCTACCGTTAAAATTCGACTGGCCTTTTTATATTGATCTAACTGAGCATAAGAATTGTATACGCTACGTTCTTCGAATACCTTGGCCTTTAAATCAGCTATTGAGCGTAAATCAAACTCTCTAATATTACTGGTTGGAGGCAATGGTGCTAAGTCTGGTCTTACCGGATCGGATCCAGATTGAACACCCGTCTCATGGATTGTTAAAATATTACCTTGTTTTTCTTTTATATAATCCTGAACATAGCTTAGTGCTAATGGATCACTTGGATAGTCAGGTTCAGCATCTCTGTTATTCCAACTAAGTGTATCAATACCTAATGATTCTTTGGTTAGCAGAAAAGTATCAGCTTTCCACATCTCATTTAAAAATAACTGAGATCCATGGCTTGCATCACCATGAACCACCACTGATACATCATGAACTGGCGGATAACTTCTAAATAAATCCATATTTAGATTATGACCACCAACTAAAGACTCAACGCCATCACAGGCGATAATCTTAGTATGATTCCAAGTCATTTTTGTATCAGAATCAGATATTAATGCAGCAGGTAAAAACTTCTTTTGTGCCGATATCCAAGATCCTGAAACACGCTCGAAAAAGCGGCCAATCACAAATTCAGGCATTACTTCCCAATACTTAGAGCGGAGCCTAACAAGGCGAATTAATGCCGCTTTAAAATCAGTTAGATTCTCAGGTTCATTGATCGGGTATAAGGGGGTTTGTCCAAATAAAAATCTAAATTGCGTCGATTCACTTCTGCCCATACGCTTTGTTAATGACGTATCAATTGCACCTAAAATAGCTCTGGCCCAGTCAGGATCAGGACTATTTAGAGAGGACACATCACACCGGTAACGTGTTTTTTGAACAATTTCAACAATTGCTCGTTCAAACTCACCTTGACGTGCAATCGCCCTCGGCATTATCTCAGGTCCAAATGACATTCCCCAAATATTTGGAGTATCCAGTAATCTCACATAATTGTTTTCGCTATCATGATAAAAAAGCTTGTTTTGGGACAACTCTCTCTTAATATCGTCTATTTTACTCATATTTATTCTCATCTATTGACGTTATTCTAAAAACTAAAAACATAACCACTTAAATTAATTGAAGTTCAATTATAAGAATTTCCAATCAACCCAGCCCTTGCCTTTCCTTTCTTTAGTGACAGGGTATGCAAGCTTATAAGGTGGATCACCAACGACATCTTCCATGTAATAAGTATCATTTGGATTTCGTCCCCAAAGAGATGAAATTCGTCGAACATAAGGTCTTTTTGAAAAACTATTGCTGTTTCGAGTTGCCCCGCCACCCATTACGTCAAACTCACGATGGAAGGTATGAATTTCCTGTCGTAACTCTAATACACTTTTTGCAACTGCACAGGGAGTTGAAAATTTCGACCCCCACTCCGTCAAATAACCCCTAGCTATTTTGTATATCAGCTCAGGTACAGGTGCGACATTCTTACTCGTATTTTTTGGATCATAGTTACCATCAGCCGTTGTATTACCGGCAATGGTGCCATGTCGACCGCGGCAAGCATAGAGTTCATAACCTTTAGGCTGAGGCCGTTTATCATCAGGTAATAAAGGATCAGCCTGCTGAACGTTGTTCGCCATAACCCCCCATCCAGGATATCTTTTAATCCAATCCCACCACGATTGCTCATGGATCGTTATATTATTGTCCTCGTCTCTCATTCGTCCATTTGGTCGAGGAACTAGAGCCTGAAAAGCATGGTCTTGAACATTTAAATTGTACGACTGATCCCATGAGTAGATACCCACATAGTTAACAACATTTGGAGGTAATTGCGTCAAAATACTCCACCAGGTTCCAGGTCCTGGAACAGGGTCAATAGCGAGGATGTTGACTGGTGTATTTCTCGTCTTTTCATCACCGTAAGCGTAGAGAAACCAAGCTGCCATAATACATTCACAAGCGCCTCGGCTATGACCAATAAAATTAAATGTATCCGCTTTACTAGCCGCCGCAACATTTGCACCATGTAATGCTAAAGCCGGCATTGTCCAGCCCAGTATCGATTCTTTATAGCTTGAGCGCTGATCGCCACTGGTATAACCACGAATATCATCGAGTAAATCATCAGGAGCCTTAAGGGGACCGCTTATTAATAACGGTTCGCTTGTATTTCTTGTATGAGCCCAGTCATTCTCACCAGCCCCTCTTACCGTCTTTCCGACACCGCCTAATTCATTAATAATTCTGACTGGAATATATCCAGTTGAAGGCAAATATATATCTTTGTCACTCCCCTCCCGAGACACCTCACCTTCATCTCGAGTACAAGCAGTGCCCGAGAACGAAACAGTCATAACACCAGTTTGTTCAGATAATGAAAATTGAGGTAAAGCAGAAAGAGGTGAACTAAGAAATATCCCCGACCCACCCAATAACCCAGTCTTAATAAAATCACGTCTTTTAAAATTCATAGCGGTTTACCAGAAGGTGTAAACACCTGAGATGAGGTTATAATGACAACTTCACTCCGTAATGGAGTAAACACTATACTTTTCATTTTATTCCCTTATTTTTTAATGATATGAAAAACATAAACAACCACTTATATCATATTGTTAAAAATAGTAACGTAAGCAAATGTAACGTCAATTAGGTAGTTGATTAGGTAGTCAATATAATTATTGCCACTGGCTCTTTGACGCAAATCGAAATACAATGTGCCTTCACTCATCGGGGTGCTACCAGACTTTTCATTAGAGAGTCATAGTGGCTGAGATAACACCCGTAATAACTTGAACCAGATAATGCTGGCATAGGAATGAGATTCGACCAACTGAGTCATAAGTTCTATGCTTCACATTCTAGGAGTACCCGTGAAGCACACGATCAAAAAACTAGCACTTTTCACTGCCATACTATTACCTTCTCTATCACTACAAGTCGCTAACGCGGCTGACAAGCCAGTATTAAATGTTTATACTTACGATTCATTTGCATCCGACTGGGGCCCAGGCCCAAAAGTAAAAACAGCATTTGAAGCTGAATGCAATTGCCAGCTAAACTTTGTAGCATTAGAAGACGGTGTTAGCATTCTTAATCGTGTAAAACTGGAAGGTAAATACACCAAGGCTGATGTATTATTAGGCTTAGACAATAACCTAATGGCTGAAGCAGTAAAAACCAAATTGCTTGCACCACACCAACAAGATATCAGTACATTATCACTGCCAAACGCATGGACTAATAAGTACTTTATTCCATTCGATTATGGTCATTTTGCATTTATCTACGACAGTGAAAAATTGGCCAACCCACCAGCAAGTTTAGCCGAACTTATCGAGCGTAAAGATCTCAGCATTATCTATCAAGATCCACGTACCAGCACACCAGGTCTTGGGTTTATGTTATGGGTAAAAGCTGTTTATGGTGATAAAGCACCACAAGCATGGCAACAAATCGCAGCTAAAACGGTCACCATTACGAAGGGTTGGAGCCAAGCTTACGGCATGTTCTTAAAAGGTGAAGCAGATATGGTATTAAGCTATACCACATCACCGGCATACCACATGGTCGCAGAAAAAGAATTCAAATATAAAGCAGCTGAATTCAGTGAAGGTCATTACCAACAGACCGAAGTGGTTGCCCGTCTAAAAGATGCGGCAAACCCTGAGTTAGCGAAGCAGTTCATGGCATTCGTACTCACTCCAGCGTTCCAAGATGTGATTGCAACGGGTAACTGGATGCTACCAGCTAAACAAGCAGCGGCACTACCAAGTGAGTTCGACAAATTAATTACACCGACAAAGACCTTAGAGTTCACACCAGAAGAAGTTGCTCAATCACGTAAATCTTGGGTCAAGGAATGGCGTAACGCTGTTACTCAAAAATGAGTAAACAATTAATCAAAAATTATGATCGCTAATTCGCATAAATACTGGTGGTGTAGCGCAGTGCTCGCCATCAGCATCATTTTAATCCTTGTGGGTGGCAGTTTTACTGCCCTACTTAATTTTTCACAAGCGGAATTAGACTTTCGCAGCGTCCTTGCAGACTCATATACCCAGCATGTTATTAGTTTTAGTTTATACCAAGCGGCCTTATCAACTGGCTTGAGTATTGGTTTAGCGATCCCCTTAGCACGCGCGTTCTCGCGTCGAGAATTCGCGGGTAAACAAATGATTATCAAACTGTTTAACTTATCACTGGTACTACCCATTATCATTGCCATCTTTGGTATTATTGCTGTGCACGGTAAAAGTGGTTGGATTAATCAATTATTAGGGCTTTTCAACATAGAAACAGGCCATTATATTTATGGCTTAACCGGCATTCTTATTGCCCATTTATTTTTTAATGTCCCTTTAGCTACACGTATTTTACTGCAAACGTTAGACTCGATCCCCAGTGAATCTTGGCGCTTAGCCAGTCAACTTAACTTACAATCTCGACACATATTTATCACCTTAGAGTGGCCGAAGATAAAACAACAATTGCCTTCGTTAATCAGTCTTATTTTCATGCTGTGCTTTACGAGTTTCGCAATTGTGATGTCGCTCGGTGGTGGTCCTAACTATGCCACGCTAGAAGTCGCTATCTATCAAGCGTTAAAATTTGAGTTTGATATCGAACAAGCAGTAGCCTTGGCGGTTATTCAAGTTACGATCACCGTGGCATTAATGATCTTTAGTGCGATATTTTTAAAGTCACAGCCTATGTCAGCACCATCAGGTAATTATTTTCGTCGCCCCGATTGCCACACGTTAAGCAGTAAAATTGGTGATGCTATCAGTTTTCTCTTAGCCAGTTGTCTGTTAGCGCCACCAATGTTGGCCATTTTTAGCAGTGGTATCAATAGCAACACCCTTACAGTTCTTAGTGATCCTATGTTATGGCAAGCCACAAGACTCTCACTACAAATAGCGCTAAGTTCGGGCTTATTAAGCTTGTTACTTGCTTGCTCAATTTTATTTTCGACACGCATATTGAAAGTGCGCTTTAAGCTAATAGCATTGTCTTATGGCATTGAAAATATTGGTGCTATTATTTTAGTGGTGCCGGCTCTGGTTCTCGGTACCGGGTTGTTTTTATTATTACGCCCTTATGTTGATGTATTTAGTATTGCCGCGTGGTTAGTTATTTTAATCAATGCCCTAATGTCATTACCTTACTTACTTCGGGTAT
The DNA here is from genome assembly GCF_900120065.1 of Moritella viscosa. NCBI lineage: Bacteria > Pseudomonadati > Pseudomonadota > Gammaproteobacteria > Alteromonadales > Moritellaceae > Moritella > Moritella viscosa. The sequence continues at coordinate 5,982 of NZ_FPLG01000008.1, read as the reverse complement.
TAAGCCAACCGATCCAAGACAGCTTTGCTGCTTATGACAAACTAGCCGTTAGCTTAGGTTTATCACGCCTACAACGTTTGCGTATTATCGAATGGCCATTATTACGTAAGCCGGTCGCAATGGGGTTAGGACTGGCCAGTGTATTATCTCTGGGTGATTTAAGTGTGATTGCATTATTTGGCAGCCAAGATATGCAAACCTTACCTTTGGTGCTCTATCGTCAACTAGATAGCTATCAACTTGATGCCGCCGCTGTTACCGCTATTTTCTTATTAACCCTTTGCGGTGTTATTTTCTATTTGTTCGAACGTATTATTGGAGGCAAAAATGCCGAATAGTCTTCCCTTAAACAATACTAACTCCCTAAGTAATAGCAATGCATTATTACAGGTCGATAACATTGCCTTTGCTTATGAACAAATGCAGATGCAGTTTGATTTGGTGGTCAATTGTGGCGAAACCTTAGCAATACTCGGCGCAAGTGGTTCAGGTAAATCAACCCTGCTTAATTTGATTGCAGGTTTTAATCAACCCTTATCGGGTGATATTCGCTTTCAACAAGATTCAATCTTAACGAAAGCGCCTGCACAACGACCGATCACGACTCTATTTCAAGAATATAATCTGTTTAACCACTTAACCGTTAAACAAAATATTGCCATTGGTTTAGCACCAAGCATGAAGTTAAATGCCGAGCAAAAAACAGCACTTGCAACAGCGGCGCAGCAAGTAGAAATAACCGAGCTACTGAATCGCTTACCCCCAGACTTGAGTGGAGGGCAACGTCAGCGTGTTGGTATTGCTCGTTGTCTTGCGCGAAAACAGCCGCTATTGCTGTTAGATGAACCCTTTAGTGCCCTCGACCCCGCATTACGTCAAGAGATGTTACGCTTGATTACCAAGCTGAATAAAGAACATGGTATTACCGTTTTAATGGTCACTCATAATCCGGATGATGCCCTGCAGATCGCCGATAACATCGCTTTTATCGATAATGGAAAAGTAGCATTACATGCACCGGTGGCTATTTTAGCTGACCACAATGCACCCGATATGTTGAAACGCTATCTGGGGACACTGAATAAGTAATCGTCTACATAAAGCCGCGAGCTTTGAGCAATGCAGTTTTAAAATCATCTTCATGATCTTTCGCCAAGCCAGGGATCATGTCATTCTTTGCTGCATTGCGCATTTTAAGGTGATAAATAAGCGCATCATCACTCAGCTCAGCTAATTGCCCTTCAAATTTCATCTCTTGCGCTAAGGTAGATAAAAACTGTAACAGATTCACATCCGGTGTTTTCTGCCATTCAGGCTGTAACAGTTCGATGATCTCATTTAAGCGATGATATTTCATTTTATAATCCTTATTTTAACCTTGTCCATTATACCCACTTATAGGCACATGTTAAGAAAAACACAGAGACGAAACTTAAAGCGCTAACTGCCAGCGTTGTAATGGTTTATCAGCGTTAATACCACGGCCCCAACGATCTATACTGTCAATCGTTAAGATACGAGCCGGATTAGGCACTAAGGTTTTTAACTGCTTGCTCGCTCTTTTCGAGGTCAGTACCCATAAGCTATTATCCTCAGTTAATAGCTTAACAAGTTGCTGCTTATTTGCTGCCGACCATTCCAATTCTGGTTTAGTTAAACGTTCAACCACAAACAATTGATTGCCCGACGCAAAGTCTTCTAACTCACTCGACAGCAACACAACAGAATCAATTTCATTGTCTAATAACATGGTCTGTTGCTGGTTAATTAAGTGACGCACCGACATCATCAAGGCTTGCTGGTTACTCGCAATCGTCGCAGCTTGCTGTGGCCATACTTGTTGTAGATCTTGACTCACAATCGCCGTCATACGGGTTAAATTAGTCGGGTTAAGCCAAGTATAAGGCGAAATACTACCGTCTTCTAAACGCAGCGCCGCAACACCTTGCGCACGAGGAGAAATAGCTTGTGATGCATCCACTTCAATCATACGAATGTTGCCTTTACGTGCGTGTACGAATAATGGATCTTGCGGCCATACAGCACCAAGGGTGATACTCACTTGTGCATCAATGGCTGCTTTCTCTGTTAACGTCGCACCTTTCGAGCTAAACCAGTTAGGTAAACGCGATATACCATAACGTTTTGGTGGTAAATATTGTGTGGAAATACCCGTGCCTTTCGTTAGCTCTGTCGCTAACATATAAGTCACAGGTGTCGCGGTAAGAATATCTGCGGCACTCACCTTTTGACTAAAACTAAGCGCTGAAGTCAGCAGTAGCACAGCCGCACTGATGGTGAATAATGAAGAAGTCATAATCGGTTATCCCTTACGAACAATGCGGTAACAAGTGGCAGTTAAGAAGAAGCTCGTCGATACAATAATGATCGCCGCGCCAGAAGGAATGGGTAGTTTTAATTCCATTGGTAAGATCGTGCCTAGTAGGCAGCTGATCGTCGCTAGAAATGCAGACATAAGCACAAAGCTACCCATGTTTTTCGTTAATAACCGTGCTGTTGCACCTGGGATTAATAGCAGTGCCCCCACTAATACAGCGCCAACAATTTTTACCGAAGCAATCGTAACGAGGGTGATCATCATGACAAATAAATAGTCGTAAAAATTAGTCGCATAACCACGTACTTTAGCAATATCAGGGCTGATACAGGTTAATAAAATACGGTTAAAAGTCGGTATCAATACCAATAAAATAACACAGCAGGTTACCGCTAAGATAAGCAAGTCATAATCAGTGATCGTTAAGACCGAACCAAACAACACATTTTCTAACATATGGATATTAATCTTACGTGCCACATACATCAGTAATGCCGCACCAACTGCTAATGCAAATGCCAGAAACACCCCAACCAAGGTATCGTATGGCACATTAGTACGGTTACGCACAAAGTGCAGTAGCAAGGCGAAGATCATACAAAAACTAAATAAGCCGATGATCGGATTCTCAGCGGGCTCACCTAATAATACGCCTAAGGCAATACCTGTTAACGCAGCATGCCCAACCGCTTCTGAAAAGAAAGCTAAGCGTTTGGCGATCACTAACGTACCTAAACCACCGAGTAGTGGCCCCAGTAATAACGCGGCAACCACCGCATTCACCATAAACGAATAAGAGAAGCTCTCACTCAACCAACCAGCATCCACACCCAGTTGGGCCCAATGACGGATCGTATCCATTATTTAACTCCTTGAGCGCAGTCTATTACTGAACGACTATCAGTAACATTACCACCTGTGTAATGATTGAATAATCGTTCAATTTTATCTGATCGTAACACATCAGACACGGAGCCAGAATCAACTAACTGACGATTAACCACATGCACTTGACCATCTAAACGGCGCACAGCACTGACATCATGATGCACTGCTAAGATAGTTTTATTTTCACGAACTAATTCATGAATTAATGACTCAAGGTAACGTACGCCTTGTTCATCCATCCCCGTTGTTGGTTCATCAAGTACCAGTAGATCAGGGTTATCCAATAGTGACTGCGCAAATAGCACACGCTGCTGTTCTCCACCCGATAACTGTCCCATACGACGGTCGGTACGGTTAGCCATACCCACACGATCGAGTTGTGCCAGTGCATCATCCTGATCTTTTTTACACTTACGCCAAAACAGTGGATTACGACTTTTATTTAACAAAATAAAATCCATCACCGTAAAGGGTAAACTAGACTCAAACGTAGCCTTTTGCGGCACATAACCAATATTGCCTTTATGCTCAGGCCACTGAATATCAATATTCCCAGCGAAAGGGGTTAACCCTAAAATAGAGCGTAACAATGATGTTTTACCACCACCATTTGGCCCCATGATCACATGGCATTGACCCGCTTCTAAATAATGTGAAATGTCTTCTAAAATGACATGATCACCGTATTTCAAACCGACATTTTGTAAACGAATTGCAGGTCCCACAATTAACTTCCTTGCTGCTTGTTGATAGAGGCATGATGAGTTGTTGAAGGAGCGGTTACTGCTGTATCAGCAAGTGAATGCTTTGCTGCAAACTTCATTGCTTCAACTAAGGTATCTAAGTTACTTTTCATTTCAACAGCCACTTTGCTCTCTTCGTACGCACCATGTGTCATGTGTGAGAAACGGTAAAGTTGCACACCAGTGGCCGCCTCAATAGTTTCAACATAGCGGCTTGGCATATTTAATTCGTAGAACAACACATCGATCTTCGACGCACGGATCTTTTCGATAGTTTCTTGCAACTGACTCGCACTCGGCTCAACACCGTGTGCAGGTTCTATCACCGCCGCGACGTCAACACCGAATTCTTGCAGAATATAACCATAAGCATTGTGCGTAGTCGCCACCAGCATACCGGATGTATCTAAGTCACCCAGCGTGAGCATAGCTTGACGTTTCATTTTGCGAAATTCGGTTGCGTATTTACGCGCATTTTTACGGTAAGTACGTGCGTTATCAGGGTCGATCTTAGACAGCTCCGTTGCTATGGTGTAAACCTTCTGAATCGTCGTTGATAAACCAACGAATGTATGTGGATTTACTGCACCGTCACCGACAGATTGACCAATAGCAGGTAATAACGGCACGTCTTTATTGGCTTCAATCACAATCAGATCATCACGGTTTGCGGCTTTAATGACTTTTAAGGCAAAGTCATCATGGCCAATCCCATTCACCACAATCACGTCCATCTGCTTTAGACGACGTAAATCATTTGGTTGTGGTTGGTAATTGTGGGGATTAAAACCTTCGTCAACCAAAGGTAATACTTCCGCTTTATCGCCAACAACCGCTTTTACGTAGCTGTAATAAGGCTGTAAGGTAATACCGATTGTTAATTTTTCTGCTGCTTGTAATGACCCGCATATGAGCAATACCGCTGTAGTAGCGACGGCTGTGATTAGATTTTTCAGGCTTGTATTGATGCTATTTTTCATTATGCTTTTTTTCATCATGGCTATTCTCATTGTCGACACGCGTCACATCTTAGTGGCGGTCTTTATCTGTATGCTCTGTATTGCCTGAATCGTGATCATCAGTAAACACCACTTGTTTCCAGCCTGCATTAATAAGATCGTCTGCATTAATCGCGTTTGCTGTCATCGGTGCAGGAATGGGTATATCTAATGCTAGCCACACTTCTGGTCGTGTATCTTGGCTATTTAATAACACCGCAACACTGCCCGTTGTCAGCGCAGGAATGCCTTGATATAAAGCTGGCGCGACTTTACGCCAGTCATGCTTACCTTTACGTTCCCAGCTTTTATCTATAATAAATGGCGCTAACCATAGCTCTTTTAGTTCAGCCATATCAGGCCAAATATCGACACCTTCAAATTCGACACTTTCTAGCTCAAGACTGTCTTGATGAATATTGCGGATCTCTTCATGTGCTAAGCGCAGTTCCGCGATCATCGCCAATTCAACAGACCGTAAATCTTTAATCGAGATCTGATGATTCGCGAGTACTTTCTTGTTCGATATCGCTTGGTGATAAGGTAAAAGTAATGCCGCGATCGCTAAGATTAGAACAATTAATAACGCCACCCATTTCCCTTCACGACCACCATCGTCTGCATGGACTGATTGACTGATCATTTTGCGCTTATCTCAACAACATCGACTTCAACCGGGTTTTCATGACCGGCATCGAATACTAGATAGAAGTCCGTATCCGGTTTGCTAAATTCTGCAATTGAACGCTTATCTGTTACAGCTTTAGCAATCAGGTTGTCATCGTAGTCATACATATTTACAGCGTAATCAACAGCAGTACTGGCATCACTGTAACCCGCTTCACAAACCACTGTGTCAGACTCTAACCAACAATTCATTAATGGAAAATGAGCACTTACCGCCCCTGAAAATAAACCCGTTATCACAAATGAAAGCGCTAACAGCGTCGATTTGATTGGCATTTTTGTCATGAAGACCTCAACAATTAACTATGAACTATTAACTATTAACTAT
>NZ_FPLG01000148.1:0-12327 GCF_900120065.1 Moritella viscosa | reverse complement strand
GCTGCTGCAATTGCTCGTGCCAAAGCCAAAAAAGCGGCCGCACAAGCGAACGTTGTTGAATCTACAGAAGCAACAGAATCTCCTACGTCAGCGGTTAATGACAAAAAAGCAGCCATCACAGCTGCTGTTGCCCGTGCAAAAGCTAAAAAAACCGCAGCGCAAACAAGCAATTCACTCGACGAGGCTCAACTAACCGAACTTGTCGATAAGAAAAAAGCAGCTATTGCCGCGGCGATAGCAAAAGCGAAAGCAAAGAAACTAGCCCAACTTGGTGACAAATAACATGGCATTTAGATTAGCAAGCTCTCCCCATAATCACAGTGGTAGCAGCACCAGTAACCTGATGCGTACCGTTATTCTGGCGACAATCCCAGGTATTGCCGCACAATGGTATTTTTTTGGTGCCGGTAACCTCATCCATATCGTTTTGGCCTGTATGGCAGCAATTATTACTGAAGCAGTAATTTTGAAGTTACGTAAGCAACCAATACTAAGCCGAATACAAGATAACAGTGCTTTGTTAACTGGTTTATTAATCGGTATTTCAATACCTGGCTTTGCTCCTTGGTGGATCAGTGTCATGGGTGCAGTATTTGCCATTAGTATTGCAAAACATCTTTATGGTGGATTAGGTCAAAACATCTTTAACCCTGCCATGGTCGCTTATGTAATGCTGCTTGTTTCATTCCCACTACAAATGACAACCTGGCCTCCAGTGAGTGAAATCACCGGTTATGAATTATCATTATGGGATGTCTTTAACGTTATTTTTGCAGGCGTTACCTTAGACGGCCATACAGCGCATCAGTTGATGCAAAATATTGACGGTATCACGATGGCAACCCCGCTTGATACCTTAAAAACGGGGCTGGCTATGGGCCATACAGTTGGCGAAATCCAAGCCAAAGAGCAATTTAGTTGGTTATCAGGTTTAGGCTGGGAATGGATTAATTTAGCCTTCCTTGCAGGCGGAGTTTATTTACTGAGTAAACGTGCGATCCTATGGTATATCCCTGTTGGTTTATTAGGTGGTTTATTTGTAATAAGCTTTATTGGTTACCTGTGGGAACCGGATGCTGCTGGTTCGCCAATTTTTCACCTATTTTCCGGTGCAACCATGTTAGGCGCATTCTTTATTGCCACCGACCCAGTATCAGCATCAACAACACCAAAAGGTCGACTCATATTCGGCGCATTAATCGGTGCATTAGTTTATATCATTCGAACTTGGGGCGGCTACCCTGATGCAATGGCGTTTGCAGTATTACTCGCAAACATGTGCGTACCGTTAATTGACTATTACACTCAACCCCGTGTTTACGGTCATAAATAGGAGATCACCATGTTAGTATCAATGAAAAAAAATGGTGCAATACTCGCCCTATTTGCTTTTGCTTGTACCTCTGTTGTTGCGATCACAAATGCGGTGACAAAAGACCGAATTGCAGAACAAGAACAAACCCAACTATTGAAAATCATTAACCAGTTATTACCCGAAAGTGGTCATGACAATAATATTTTTCAAAGTTGTAAATTAATGACAAATGAAGCACTGCTTGGCACATCCGAACCTCAGCGTATTTTCACTGCAACAAAAAATAATGAGCCCGTAGGCTACGCAATAGAAGGGATTGCGCCAAAGGGCTATAGTGGTAATATAAAACTTGTTGCCGGTGTGGATACAGTCGGTAAAATAACAGGTGTACGTATTCTAGGGCACAATGAAACGCCGGGATTAGGCGACAAAGTTGAATATCGTAAATCAAACTGGCTAGATGACTTTGTTGATCAAACCTTGACTAAAGAGAATGCACATACTTGGGCCGTAACGAAAGATGGCGGTGACTTTGATTCATTCACTGGCGCCACTATTACACCTAGAGCAGTGGTGAGTTCAGTAAAAAATATACTAACTTTTTATCAGTCAGAACAATTTTCTAACTTACAAAGTGCGCCTTCTTGTTGGAGTAAATCATGAGCCAATATCGCGATATTATCTATCAAGGATTATGGAAAAATAATCCTGGTTTAGTACAAGTCTTAGGACTTTGTCCCCTACTTGCAGTAACGGCAACCGTCACCAATGCAATGGGGCTAGGATTTGCAACCTTGTTAGTACTTGTTGCCTCGAATACGACGATATCACTGATACGTGAATACGTGCCAAAAGAGATCCGAATTCCTATTTTTGTCATGATTATTGCCTCATTTGTAACAACAGTACAATTACTTATGAATGCCTATGTTTATGAATTGTATCAATCACTTGGTATTTTCATTCCGTTAATTGTAACCAATTGCATTATTATTGGTCGTGCCGAAGCATTTGCATCACGTAATAAAGTTTTACCCTCTGCGGCTGATGGATTCTTTATGGGGCTAGGTTTTGCCAGCGTATTAATTGTATTAGGCGCAATCCGTGAAGTATTAGGTCAAGGAACCCTCTTTGACGGCATGGGTTTACTATTAGGAGACTGGGCAAGCGTATTACGTATTGAAGTCTTTCATGCGGATACAAGCTTCTTGTTAGCGATTTTAGCGCCTGGCGCATTCATTGGCATGGGTTTTTTGATGGCAATTAAGCATGCTATCGATGAACAACTGGATAAACGCCGTAAAGCACAACCTATTATTGAAGTTAAACCTGAAGCAGAACCCGCGACAGAAACTGAATCAGCAACAAATTAATACGCTATTATTCCAGAGCTCGAATCTTAGTTTAAATAATAGTAAACAACTTAAGCCATACTGAATTATGATTATCAGTATGGCTTTTTATACCAATGGCATTAAATAAGTGAGCAATCATTTCATCAGAAAATGAACACATATAGGATCAAGATATGAACAAGGATAAACGCCGTATTATTTTAGAGCGTCTGCGTGATAATAATCCCCATCCTGAAACTGAGTTAAACTTCTCTTCAGCATTTGAGTTACTCGTCGCTGTGACGCTGTCAGCTCAAGCAACAGATGTGAGCGTGAATAAAGCGACGGATAAACTGTTTCCTGTTGCTAATACACCACAGGCTATTTTTGACTTAGGTGTTGAAGGACTAAAAGCCTATATTAAAACCATTGGTTTATACAACTCTAAAGCCAATAACGTCATTAAAGCCTGCCAGATATTATTAGAGAAACATAATAGTATTGTACCCGAGGATCTGGATGCTTTAGTGGAGCTACCCGGTGTTGGTAGGAAAACTGCAAATGTTGTTTTGAACACCGCATTTGGTTGGCCAACAATTGCTGTTGATACCCATATTTTCCGCGTATCGAATCGCACTAAATTTGCCATGGGAAAAAACGTTGACCAAGTAGAAGAGAAACTGCTAAAAGTTGTGCCTGCTGAGTTTAAAGTAGATGTGCACCACTGGTTAATTTTACACGGTCGTTATACCTGTATCGCTCGTAAACCGCGTTGTGGTTCTTGCTTAATTGAAGATCTTTGTGAATACTCCCCACCAAAAGAAAGTGTAAAGAAAAATAAGAAATAAATGCTTTAAACTCATTGAAGTATATTAAAATAATATTTTTTTGCCTTACAAAATTAAGATTACAACTATAGTTAATTTATGTGTAATCGAAATGGTTTTTTGTAATGGTTGGTTTGAGTAGTAATATACAAGTTAAAATATATAAGGATATGAATGGCTATTCTTTTCCAGTAGTTGTTGAGGATAGTTGCCTTCCTTGCTGCTTGAGCCTCAACGCCTACCTTAATAGTAATCATAATTCACCGCTCTCTAAATCAAAGCAATCGCTATCTTTCTATACTCGAAAGAAATATGCCTATGAGTGCAAATTCTTATATTGTTTTTTCATGGTACAGGGTATTGACCTTGTTGAACGAGTTGCGAGTGGCATATTTTTATCTATTGAGGAAATTGACAGCTACATTCGCACTTGCAAATTCTATGCAGACACAGAAGATGACAACGAAAACAGTGCAGTAGTCAATCTTAGCGATAAGCGAATTAGGGATGCCATACATGCAACATCAAACAGCCAACCAGAAGTGTCAGCGCACACTTTTCGTCAGCGTCTAATTCGACTTAAAGCCTACATTGAGTTCTTATATGTAGGCCATCATTATGATAAAGCTGAAACTAAGCAGCAAATCAGCACTGATAACAAATTTAATAAATTCAATCTTTATATAAGCACGGCAATATCAAGCTGTCGAAAAGACAATACCATCACTAAAGATGCTTTTGAATCAGCAATTCCATCGGATAAATTCTTTAAATTACTGGATATTATTCAAGAGTCTTCGCCTGACAACCCCTTTAAGTCCAGCAAACTTAGAAATCAAATTATCACCCAAATATTGATTGATACAGGGGTTCGTGTCGGGGCTGTTTTGAAATTGAAAGTGAGTGATTTAGTCGATGATTGGGACAACCCTCGATTCTTACTAACCCGCACACCGAATGACCCAACGGACACTAGGCGCTTACCTGCTGCAAATAAAACAAAAGCGCTATCGGTCTCTATTTCTAGTAATTTAATGAAGCTAATCAAACTTTATATCGAAACAACACGCCAAAGCACGCCAAACACCCATGAACATGATTTTATCTTTATTTCAGAGAAAGGGAAAACTATCGGCCAACCAATGTCTTACAACGCAATTCATAAGGTCGTTAAAATATTTGGAGATTCTGTCGGGATAAATCTACATCCACATTTGCTTCGACATAAATGGAACGAACTCTTTGAAGATAAAGCAAGAGAGATGGGATTCTCACCTGATAAAATTGAAGACCTTCGCAAATATGCAATGGGTTGGGTCGAAGATTCAAAAATGGCATCAGTCTACAACGAATTCCAATTAGCGATGACGGTTGCTGAAATATCATCGAAGAACCAAAGCCAATCCGTACCTGCATTGAGAGGTCGCCAATGAATAAAACTGAACTTAAAAACTTAAAAAACAGCTACGCAGGAAAAAGAACCATCCAATCAAAGGAAGAGGGTTACGAGTTTAATGTTTTTTCTGATGAGTGGTCGATAGGTTATAAGAAGACACTTTATCTTGAGTGGATGAATGATCTGGAAAAGGACGTGTTTCTTGACCTACGACTGGCTATCGCTCACGCAACTAAACACTATGCTTGTAGCTCTGTGAAAGGCTTTGTCAGTACATTAAAAAACATTTGCGATTACTTAGAGCCAGCAGCTTTCGAGGCGTGGTGGTTAACACTCACCGTCTATAAAAAGAGCGTAAGAGACGCACTATTCGCACTCTGCAAACGAAGTCATGAGTACAATAGCCTCCTATTAACACCTTTATATGACATCGTTAAAGATGATAATTTAGGTCGAGCCGATGGTTCGAAGGGTATCCTTGATGAATTGAGTGGTGCTTACAGTGAAATTGAGCGTGACAACCTCCTTGAAGCACTAAGAATTGAAACACTCAATGCGCTTGATAATGAGATTGTAACGACAAAACCTTTCACTCGCCTTAGAAAGGTGCTGGCTTGTCAGTTGATGGTCGCAATTACAAGAAGACCTACGCAACTGGTTAAAATAAAATGGTGTGACTTCTTGCGTGTCGGTCAAGCGTTTAAGTCGCACAAAGAAAGCAACCGAGATTGGCAACCTCTAACACAACATCACTTTTCTGATATGGAGCAATTACATTTAAGAACCTTTAAAGGTAAAGAAGGCACGTTTAGAACTAATGCTGAATCGCGCTCGCATCGCTTAGATGCCTAACCTGTCTGAGCTATTGCTTCAATATTACCAAGTGTATGAGAGCTATCTTTGTGCTTCATTAAGTCAGTACGACATTACATTGTCTGAGAGCGAGATAAAAGAGTTGATGCAGCGACTCCCTTTGTTTCCAGACCAGAGTTTATTCTCGGCAAAATTTGATACAAAAGAGAGTCTTTTTCAATCCGTAAGCGATACATCAGAGTCTTTTCATCTAACTGCTATCAGCTTTATGGCTTGTATCGATTACTTGTTCAATAAAATTTTAAATGTAAAAAGTGACCGTATTGCGCATAAACCCCTTACTTTTAAAAATAACCGCTGGCGACACACCCAGCTAACCCTCGCTGCTTGGATGGGGTTAAGTCCTGCGCAAATTGCTGCGATTACTGGCGTTACGGTACAAGCAATACAATCCTACCTTGATTTAAAAGCCCCTGAGCGAGTTAAAATTGACGAAGCCTTTGCAGGTAACAGTGTGATACAACGATTTGATAGCACATCCTCAGAAAAATTACAGCAACATCCCGATTTCAAAATCAAAAGCCCTTTTGATGAAGAGATGGGACACAAGCTTAATCCTGCTAACTGTTCAAGTTGTCAGTCAAAAGGGGGGGCGCCAATGGGGTGTTACCCTTGTGATAATTTTCGCCCCCTAGAAACCGCAAATCATCAGCAATATTTAGATAAAGCAGAGCGTAAACTGGTTATAAATAGTCAATCAGGCCATCCAGCCACCGTTAAGCGACTGCAAGCTATCATTCTCTATATCAGAGTGACGATAGCTCTGTGTGAAGAGCGAAAAACAATCAAAGTTGGAGGATAAACATGAGTATAATTAACCGTTATATTGATAACCAACGTGCTTACGTTACCAAAAAGCAAGTGCAACCACTTATTGGATTTACCAACACGCAAGGAGAACCTGCTTCATGGAGCGATATTGCTGTAAATTTCACCGACGGTCACAAAAAAAACATCAATTTTTTGTTTTGTAACCTAAAAAAAAACAAACCAAGTATAGGTACACGTTTCACGGACGATGACCGATTAAAGCCTAATATACACAAGTTGTTGTTTGCCTATATGCTTGATATATTAAAAGAAAAAACATCTCTAGGTGATAAACGAAACAAAATAACGGCGGCGAGATATTTCCTTTGTAGCCTCGATGAAAATGTCGCCACGGCTACCTTTGATAAAATTCAACATGCCATTGACTCGATGAAATATATCGATCCCCTACCAGCTTTCATCAATTGGCTACATCAACACCAAATGCTGTCAGACAGTTGTCAGCCCGATATTTTCACCTCCTCTCCCACGCTTAGAAGTAAGAGTGGCGATGATGCGCTGGATGCGGAGCAAAACAAACTGCCTTCGGAAACGGCGCTACTAGCGCTCGGAGCTATCTTCTATGATGTCATTCCACCCTATCAGGATGATAACAAAGAAAACATTGATGCTTGGCAACCGTTTTTATCCTCTACGCAAGTACAGAAAGACAGCTTTACTTGCACCATGGTAGCGCTTGGAATGGCTTCGCCTAATCGAATCGGTGCAGAGCAAGTGCTTCTAACACCGCAACGCATAAAGTCCCATGCACAAGTTGTTGAGAGGCAAGAAAAAACCGTTCACTACCTAAACTGGCCAGGCTCAAAGGGCTGGGAGGATAACCAAAATCATATTAATGCAGAAATGGTTGACAGCCTAGATAGAACACTGCACTACACCATCCTTGCGACTGAACCAACAAGAGCGTTAGCAAGGTTCTGTCGAAAGCCTAATCGTCCTTTAAAGGAAGTGCTGGGTGCACTTAAACCTAGCGACGAAAATGTCGCACTCATTAAACCTTCTATGAATAAATCAACAAACCTTTTGCATCTTAGTTTACTGCTAGGCTTTTTTGACGATAGCGACAAATATGTTCGAGTTACACCGACTACAAAGGGGGCTATGCGTAAAAAAAGTAGAAGCCACGCCAAATTCATCAAACCCATCGCACAACTTGAAGCGTTTGATACACTGATTTTTAAGCATGGCTGCCCTTATGCTTATTTGCTTACAGGCTGTGCTCTCACGAGCCCAATGCAGTACAGTAGTTACACAGGTGGCAAGAAAGAACTCTCTGTGGCTGAGTTTCAGAATTTCATCATCGAAAAAAATCAATGCCAACTAAAGGGTTACAATAATCACCAAAGTAAGTATGTGGACTTTGATAACGCCTTATTTGCTTACACCCAAAAGCAGTTAGGTGGCAAAGTCAAAAACCCTTTCCTTTTAGTCCCCATTCGCTCGCTAAGTAAGTTATTCGCTAACTATTTAAAAAAAGGAACTAACAATAACCCCACCATCTTTGAGCGACACGGTTTTTCTTCTAGCTTTTTGCTTAAGCCACACCAATTACGTCATTGGCAAAATGATTATCTTGCGAAAAAAGGACTTCCTCACCATCTCATTTCTATGCTCTCAGGTCGAAAGAGCGCAGAGCAAACGCTGACATACATCCATACAACGGATGCACAGAACGCTTCTGTGATTTGTGATATTTCTTTCTCTGATGAGCTATCAAGCAATGTCGAAGAAAAGGTAAGTCGTCGTCTTGTGACCATGAATAAATATAACGAGGCTATCAACAACGAAACCCCGACCTTTGTTCACGAATCAGGATTTTGCACTCAGAATTTAGCCCTCTCACCCTGTACTTATATGACGGAGTTTGAAACGCAATGTACGCTATGCTCATCCTCTTGCCATGTAGCACATGATCGTGATGCCATAGACTTGTTGCTGAAGGATTTAAAGGTACAAACTCATAACTTGGAAAAGGTACAAGAGGCCATTAACTTCGAAACGAGTAAAGGGATGCAGGAGTGGTACAGAACCCATTATAGCAATACATGTATGCTGAAAAACCTGATTGAAGTATTGTCCGATGACAATATAGAAGAAGGCTGTATGGTGCGATTTCTTACTCGCTCAAACAGCATGAGGATCACCAATTTAGACACAAAAACCGTAGAAGAACGAAAGTTGGTGTTCCCTAATGCCGAGCAGGCCCTTCAAGCTGCGATAGAGGCAAAAAATGATAACAGCAAAGATGAAGCTACGAATAATTTCTTGGGCTTCTTAGGCTCACTTTAGGGGAATAATATGGCAATTAAATCATTAGAAACAGACCAGCAAATTTCCATCCAAGCCCTTATTAGAAGCTGGGAAGGTAAGTTAACTTGGGATTTTCTCATTACAAAAGTGGAATCCAGTTTAGGTATTATCACAACTCGACAGACGCTCGATAAATACCCGAATATCAAGCACGAGTTTAAGGAAAAAAAGCAAGTATTAAGGGGGAAACCTGTTGCATCTGACAACAAAGAGCTTATTACTTACTTACAAAAAGATGTGGATTTAGCTGAGAAGGTAATCCAACTGGAAGCGCAGCTTGCAGTGGCACAATCAGAAATTGGAAAGCTTCAAGCTTTCATTCAAAAACTATCCAGCATTGCCAAAGCGAACCCAAGTGTCATGGATGTGTTTCAAAAGACATTACAAGACGTTAAGCGCAGCAATAAGTAAAAATCCAACAATTTATAACGTACTAAACCGCAAATCAGGAAATAGCGAGAGGTCTAATAATGGCAAGTGGTCAGCAAAAAGCGCAGCAAAACCTTGAGGCCTTTGAGGTATGGAAAGCTACACAGACGGATGATGACTTTAAACAAATCGTGTTCAAAGGTCAGCTTAACCGCATCGAAGTGGCAAAAAGTATCGGCTGCGGCAAATCAGCCCTAAATCAAAATCCAGCCCTTAAAAAAGCGCTCAAGACCTTAGAAGAGGAACTGCGTGACAAAGGTGTGATCCCTCCTTTAACGGAATCGGCCAAGAAGAATGCGGATAATCCCAAAGCCTACGACAGCACGACTAATCGTAAGTTACTAGATTCAAAGCGGGTGTCGTCATTAGAGGTAGAGAACATTGAATTAAAAGCCAAGGTGAAAGAGCTTGAAAAGCGACTTGAACGCTTTGGCGAGCTGTCTGAAACTCTATCTGAAATGGGGTTGATGCCACGATGAATGCCGTTTTTAATGAAGATAAAATGCGCGTTACGAGCATCCCTTATCGCTCTGCTAAATTGGTGATATTCAGTGGTGTGCCGCTGGCACTAGATTCTTACAAAACCAATAATGGCAAGTATTATGTCACCATCAAAGCTAACCCTGATAGCATCCCCATTCAACCCACACCAGGTCAGCACTGGTCGGTCAAAGGCACTCGCCAAATCAAAGACGTCGAAACTGGCGATTATGTAATGCAGCAACACACCTATGAATCACCAGAGCATATTGAATGTACCTTACCCGAAACAGGTGAGCAACTGATACGCTTTATCGCGAAAGAAAACGACTTCAATGGGATTGGTGAGAGCAAAGCCAGAGCGCTTTGGCAACTCTTAGGTAAAGACTTTCATGCAACCTTGGCAAAAGATACGTCTGAATCCAGAAAACGCCTAACATCGATCCTGAGTGATGATTCAGTAGAAGCGCTCTATAAGGGCTACGCCAAATACAAAAACCTGGCATATTGCAATTGGATGAGTGAGCACAAAATCCCCGCCAGTGTGCAGCAACGACTGCTTAAGCATCACGGCGAAGCCTCCATAGAGACTATCAAGTGCAACCCCTACACACTGATGGGTTTTGGTCTGTCATTCATCGCTATTGAAGGCATCATTAGGGCAACGGAATTTAAGAGTGATGTTGCACCGGACGACTCCAGAAGACTGAGTGCCGCACTGGAAATGGCAATCCGAAAGGAGATTGAAAAAGGCCACACCTACACTACTCACGCGAATGTGCGCCCTTACCTCAACAAACTACTGAAAGACAAAACACTGGTCGCACAGGCATTCCAATCAGGCCATGACAAAGCGCAGTATATTTTAAACCCTGACACGGGAGCCTACCACCCAACGGCGCAACTACTGATGGAGAGTGTCGTTGCCAAGCGACTTAACACATTGGTTAAACACAATGATTTATTTGATGAAAAGGCTAATGTTGCTTATTGTTCTGCGGTTGCCGAGCTGCCCTATGATTTAACAACCAAGCAAATAGAAGCAGTAACAACATGTCTAGACAACTCAGTAAGCTGTATTACAGGCGGTGCAGGAACAGGTAAGACAACAGTGCTAAGAACCGCACTCAAGGCTTATCATCAAATGGGCTTTGAAATACACGCTGTTGCGCTCAGTGGTCGAGCAGCAATGAGACTGCATGAGTCGATAGGCTTTATCACTTCAACCATTGCTAAATTACTGCGTGATGAACCAATAGAGCCTAGTGCTGAGCAACCCAATCATCTACTGGTGATTGATGAAGCAAGCATGATTGATTTGCCGACCATGTATCGCCTTGTGAGCCACATTCACACCTCTGTGCGATTGATTTTTACAGGCGACCCTGAACAACTACCACCGATTGGTTGTGGCAAGGTACTTGCGGATATCGTTGAAGCAAAAACGGTAGCAAACACCATGCTAGATATCGTCAAGAGACAGGAAAGCTCGACGGGTATCCCTGAGTATTCGAAATTAATCAACGCAGGGAAAGTGCCAAAACAACTAACGACTGACTCAATTTGTTTTCACGAAACAAGCAAAACAGACATTGCTCAAGTCTGTTGTCAATTGTATCAGCAATCTCCCGAAAACAGCCGTATCATGGCTCCGACTAAAGCGCTAGTTGCTGAAATCAATTCGCTTACTCAAGAGACTGTAAATCCCAATGGTAGTAGGCTTGAGTTTGAAATTAATGGTGATAAGTTTTTTCAAAACCTGCGTCTTAATGACACGGTTTTATTTACCAGCAATCACTACGATAAAGGCATCCAGAACGGTTCGCTTGGTGTTCTCTCAAATGTTAAAGCATCTGGTGATAGCTATGGTGAGGTAACGCTTGATACTGGGGATAATATAGAGATTACACAAGCTGTGCTGGATTGCATGGAATTGGGTTATGCAATAACTCTTCATAAAGCCCAAGGCTCACAGTTCCCACGCATTATCATTGCACTGCAAAAAGGACGAATCGTTGACAGAGCATGGCTATATACAGCTATCACTAGAGCTGAAATTGAAATACATATTGTAGGTTCAAGTGCTGACTTTCAGCTTATCACTGAAGCCCCTAGTCATTCACATCAGCGTAATAGCTATCTTGTTGAGCTTTTAAAAAATCGAAATAAGATTTATTACATTGAGGAGTGACTACGGGCATAAACGGAAATAAGAGGTGTGTTAATGCGAAGCATTATCCATAGTTAATTCTGCATTCTTGCGTAGCAAGATATACCTGTAGTTGAGCAACTAACCATATTATTCGAAACTCATTTCTGCCCCAAAGTATAGAGGTTTTACTCACTCATGATATGCGAATATCGATTTACCATACATTTTATCATGCAAAATTTACCAACTAAGTTAATCATACTTATGTGTAATGAAAAAGACTAGATAGGCTGATTTTATACAGTGTTATTGGTATTTCGGTGAACGCAGTCTCTATTTGTCAAAAGGCAGTCAGGTTTATCTTGTAGCCTAGAATTAAT